>DAOSOK010000020.1 GCA_035373905.1 Candidatus Ozemobacteraceae bacterium
TCCTTCCAGCAAATCAATTACACGTACCGATCTTCATCGGTCATATCAAAGTGAGTAAGAGTAAGAAAGTTCAATCCGATAAAAGCAAAAGAAAGGCCGATCGAAGAGAGAAACGCAATCCATACCATTGTCGGAGTAGCTTCTGCGATCTCTTTGCCCCGTTTGTATCTCTGCCAGTCCTGGCTGCTGGATCTTGAAAAGCCATAGAGCATGACTGCAGCACAGACCAGCGACAAAAATGTTTCCATTACCCCCTCACTTCCACCTGCACCAGCGCCGGTAAAACCGTCTCACAGAAACCGCCTGCGGCAGCAGACGGGTTCTGTTTAGCCAGCATTTTTGCGCTGAACATACCACCGCGCATTTCTCGAGTCAAATTCCTCCTTTTTCCCGGTTGGGTCGGCCGGGGGCTCGGTTTTTCTTCGCCAAATTTCCTCACCTTTGAAAAAACGGCCGCGGTAGAGATGCCGGTTACCCGGCACCCCCCGCACGGATCCCGGCGAGCGGAATTCCCACAACCGGGCTCTTCCCTTGGGTGTTTGGCGTAAAAGCGCTGGTTCGGATGAGGGTGGTGGTTTCCCGGGATACCGTGGTATTGGAAGTAGCCCTGAACTGCCTTTTGGGAATTCCGGGGAATTCCGGGGACGTGATACCGAACTTAATAGTTCGGTATCACGTCCCCAGAATTGGAACACCCCCGAAGCCTGGCGGCTCCGGGGGTGTTCTATAGAATTCTTCATTTATTTGGGACTGGGGCGGGAACAGCAGCGGATGCCGGGGCGGCCGGTGCGGAAGCGGTCGCGGCCTGTGGTGGTTCGGGTTTCTTGCGGAGTTCGTCGGCGAGGTTGAGGATCGAGCTGTGAAGGAGGCGGGGGATGCGATACAGCTCCTTTTCCCCTTCGAGCTGAATAATCACTTCGATCTCCTCGTGTGCGCCGAAGAAGACGGTTCGCTCGGCCTTGTCGGATTTCAGAACAAGGCGGTCGCAGGTTTTCACATCGTCGAGTCCGTGCGCCTTTTTTTCGTCGTCAGAGAGGAACTCCTGGACCCGGCAGTTGGCGTAGGCCTGCAGCACGCTTTCGACATGGCTCTTGTCAATGGTACGGCCGTCGAAACTCCAGGTGTTGCTGGCGAGCGCGAGTTCAAACGTTTCGGTTCCGACACGCATCGACAGGTGCTTCACCTCGAGGGGCGGCATCGCGGGGAGGTTCTTGTTGCGCAGGGCCGTAAAATCCTTTTTCACCCGGGCCAGGGATGTCAGGGAAACGAGATACGCTTCATCGTCGCCCGAACGTTTCACGGCGGCGAACCCGTCTTTCTCGGCCCCGACAGCGAACTCGAAGGTCTTGCCGGCCGGCGTGCGCATCACGACCTTGTAGGAAGGTGTATCGAAGCCCTTGACCGCCGATTCCGGCGTGGACTCCTCGACGAACCGGTCGACTTTCAGATCGTGGATGCCGAAGATCAGGGACGACACCTCGCCTGCATCGGCAGGCATGGCGACCGGCGCCGACATGTCCCAGCCGGTGGAGGTCTTCGCGAGTTCGAACGTCGTCGATCCGTTCACGACGGTGACCGACGCGATATCGGTGAAGTCCTCGGTGAAGATCGCCTTGTCGCGAAGGTCTGACAGGCTTTTGCGGAAGGCCGTCACGACGCTGTTGTCGACGACGTAGACGTTCGGGTCATCCTTCCGCTGGACGTAAACGGAGCCGCCGACCGGGGCCTGCTGACCGAGAGTCAGCACCGTCGTGGCGCTTCCAGTCTCGATGGTGAGCCGGGGCGAGTCACTTCCGAAGCCAAACGAGAGGGTTTCGGTCGCCGTGATGGTCAGGTCGGACTGGAGGTCCGAGAAGGCCCGGATGATCCCGGCCGCCACGTCATTGTCAGCGCGAAGGGCGCGAGGCTTGACGATCGAAAACTTCTTCTCGGACCCCGTTCCGACGGCCTCGATGCGAATCTCCGGGGCGCCGCCCGCCTGCCAGGCGAGTGCGCGCACATCGGCGTTCGCGGTGGCGGCGAGCTGAACGGGCTTGTCCTTCCCGGGCTCGGGAATGACGTCGGCCTCGTAGATGTTTGCGTAGAGGAAGAGAAGAATGAACGCGATAACGGCGATGACGGTCGTCAGATATCGTTTCTTCACGGCTCACACCCTCCTGCGAGACCACCAGACGGCGCCGCCCAGCAGCATGACGAGCAGCGGGGAGACGACGACGCAGATGATCATGATGCGCTGTGACGCCTCGGCGTCGAGGACGATCTGGGCGAACTCGATCTGCTTGGGCCTGATCGAGATCAGCTGTTCCTGGCCGGCGAGCCAGTTGAACGTGTTCACGACGAGGTCGGCGTTGCCCTGCACCTGCAGCAGCATGTTCGTCGCGAAATCGGCGTCGCCGTAGACAACGACCCGGCTTCCGCTCGCCGTCCCCTTCCCTTCGAGGGCAAGGCCGAGACTGAGGGGGCCGCGCACGTCGGTGTTCGGGTCGAATTGGATCTGGCCCTGGAGCACGGCCGAGGGCGGCCGTTTTCCGTAGCAGTTCTCGTCGGTCCGGAGGAACGCGAGCGACGAGTAGGTCTCGCGCTGTTCGATGTTGAGGCCACGCGCGACCTGCATCAGGACGGCGGAGTTGCGTTCCATCTGTTCCTTCACGATCGGGTGTGGGCTGTAGCGGGGAATGACGATCGACAGGTCGCCGTTCATGCCGCGCGGGCTGATGATGATCTCCGAGTTGCAGGTGACGCTGAAGGTCTCACTCAGAAACTGCTCAAGCTCGGCGGCCTTGTTGTCCGGGTTCAGCGCGACCAGCAGGGCGCCCTTGCGTTCGGTTACATACTGCCTGAGATTTTTGATCTCGTCAGGGTGGAAGCCTTTCGCCGGAGACAGAATGGCGAGCACGGTGGTGTCGGTCGGAATGCCTTCCATCAACGAGATCTCGACCGTATCGTAGTTTTCGCGGGCGAGGAACTGCTGGGCCGCGGCGAGGCCGTCGGGCTTGTAGGAGGTCAGACCGGGCTCTTCGTGGCCTTTCACGAAGGCGATCTTGCGTTTGGCGCCGCTCGTCACGTTCAGCAGGGCCGAGGTGATGGCCTGTTCGCCCTGGAACTTCGGCGGTTCGCGTTTCTGCGCAAAGGGCGGCGGCTGCAGGAACAGCTCGTTCGCCGGGATATCCTTGCGTTGGTTCTCGCACTGGACGACGACGGTGCCGGCCGCATGCACGTTCATGGCCTTGGTCGTCATCGGGTCGCGGAACGGATCGACCATCTTCACGGAAAGTCGGTCGGTGTTGCGGCGGCACTCCCGCAGCAGATCGTCGACCATCGTGAACTCGAGCGAACCCTTCGGGTAGAAGGCGGTGATCTTCACGTCCTTCTTCAGGCCGCGCAGGACCTTGATCGTCGAGTCGGAGATCGAGAACAGCCGGTCGCGGGTGAAGTCGTACCGGATATGCCGCCGGAACCCGATGTAGGAGAGCAGCACGCCGATGCCGATGATGGCCAGCACCAGGATCACGTCGTTCACCACGAGCCACGAGGTGCGGCTGGTGGCGATCTCCTTCAGTGTGCGCGGCGAGGCGACGAACGCGCCGAGAATCAGAAACGCGCCAGCGGCAAGAATACCTAGCGCTATCGTTCCCTTGCTGGGGAACATCAGATACCCGATGCCGGAGGCGAGCAGCAGAAGAAGCCCGGCGATCAGGGCAAGAACGGGAAGAACGGAACGAGTGTCACGTCTGTGCGTCGTCATGGCTCATCACCTCCAGCGATCCGATTCGACGACGCGCGTGGCCATGAACAGCCACAGCACGATGAATACGACGAAGAATACGACGTTGCCCGAATCGACGACGCCTTTCAGAAACTCGGAATACCGCTCGAACAGCGAGAGCTGGCCGAGGACCTCCCCGAGCGCATTGTCGAGGGCGTATTTCGCCCAGCCGAAGACCCAGAAGCAGAGCATGGCGCCGAAGCTGAGCATCGCGGCGATCATCTGATTCTCGCACAGCGAGCTGGCAAACAAGCCGACCGAGATGAACGCGGCGCCGAGCAGGATCAGGCCGATATACCCGCTCATGATCGGGCCCATGTCGAGCTTTTCGGCATACATCGACATGATCAGCGGATACTGGAATGTCAATAGTATCAACAATAAATACAGAATGAAGCAGGCCAGGAACTTGCCGATCACGATTTCGGACGGCGAGATCGGCGAGGTGAGCAGCAGCTCCATCGTGCCAGCGCGGCGCTCCTCGCTGATGAGGCGCATCGTCAGCACGGGCGATACGAGCAGCAGCACGAACGCCGCGTTGTACAGCAGAGGTTCAAGAGTCGCGAGTTTGCTCGAGACGAGGACGATCCAGAACAGGTAGCCCACGACGAGCAGGAACGAGGCGAAGACGAGATACGCGACGGGCGAGAAGAAGTAGGTCTGCAGCTCTTTTTTCGTTATCGCGAAGACTTTCATGCCGCCTTCCCTCCTTCCCCATTGGCGTCGCCGTTGCCGTTGCCGTTCTCCTCGCTGCGCGTCAGGCGCAGGAACACCTCTTCGAGCGAGGCGCGCGCCGGCGTGATCTCGGTGAACACGTGGCCCTTCGCCACCGTGGCTTTGAAGACGCCGTCATAGGCCGCGTGATCCGGCAACGAGAGGTTGAACCGCACGACGGGCCCGTCGTTCTGCTCGCCCTCGACCTTGACGCCCTCGGTGCCGGTGAAGCAGGCCTTCCAGTCGAGCGAGGCGGGCCGCAGACCGATGCGGAACGATGTCGCCGCCCCGCCCTGGCGTTCGAGGTTCTCGACGCTGTCCTCCGCGACGATGCGGCCCTCGTTGATGATGACCACGCGCTTGCAGGTCATGCTGACCTCGGACAGGATGTGGGTCGAGAGAATGACCGTGTGGTCTTTCGAAAGGTCCTTGATCAGGTTGCGGATCTCGATGATCTGGTTCGGGTCGAGGCCGACGGTCGGCTCGTCGAGAATCAGCACGGCCGGGTCGTGAACCAGCGCCTGCGCGAGGCCGACGCGCTGCCGATAGCCCTTCGACAGCGTGCCGATGACGCGCATCTGGTGGTCGACCAGCCCCGTGCGCTCGATCACCGTGTCGACGCGCCTGCGGCAGTCTTTCGCCGGAACCTCGCGGATGTCCGCGACGAAGTTGAGATACGATCTGACGGTCATCTCGGGGTAGACGGGCGGCGTCTCGGGGAGATACCCGAGCCTGCGGCGCACGTCCATCGAGTCTTCGAACACGTCGAAGCCGTCGACGGTGACGGTGCCCGTCGTCGCAGGCAGGAAACAGGTGAGAATCCGCATCGCGGTGGTCTTTCCCGCCCCGTTCGGGCCGAGCAGACCGAGAATCTCACCCCCCTGCACCGAGAAGGAAATCCCGTCGAGCGCGCGGAAGTTCCCATAATACTTGGTGACATCCTTCATCTCGATCACGAATAGGTGCCTCCTGAGGGTGTGTAAACGGACGAATCGATCTCGTCCGGCGTGCATTGACTGCCGTCAGAGAAAAAAGTTCCAGAATTTTTTTGCGCTTCGGAACGGCCGCACGATCCTGTTCCCCGCCTTGCGGGTCCGGGGCGGATACGTTCTCATGCGCCGCGGTATCAGGCCCCGGCAGCGGTCTCCAGCTTGTCTGCCACGGTCGCGAGCTTGTCGATCGAGGCCAGATACCGCTCGAAATACGCCAGGAGATTGTGCTTCTGGGAAAGGCGCAGCAAGCCCATCTTGTGTCGCAGCGCGTCCGTCAGCACCCCGGTTTCGAGGCCAAACGCCTCTTCGGCCATGGCGACGACGACTTCCTTGCGGATCGACAACGTCTTGCCGGTGAGGGAAAGGAGCCCGCGAAGCACCGGATACAGGCTGTTGAAGGATTTCGCGATCATCGCCTCGAAGGTCTTGAGTGACTCGCCGGAAGCCAGGAACTCGGTGCGGGCCTCGGTCACCTTCCCCTTCAGCATCTGCTCGACCTGGAGGCGAAGCAGCGATTTGTCGATTTTCAACGTCATGAAGGGGTCGTCGCCCTTGATCATCTTGTGATTGTCGCGAATTTCCTGGAACAGCAGGGGAAACACGTCCAGAGAGCGTTCGAGATCCTCGGTCGTGAGAATCAGCGGGGCGGCAAACCCCTTGACCATCCATTTCTCGACGGGAATGGCGATCTGCTTGAGATGCCCGACGGTCACGCTCTTGAACAGCAGGGCCATGTTGATGTTCGAGTGGCCGTAGACGTAGTCGCCCGATGCCGCGCTTCCGTAGACGGCGATGGCGGTGAGGTCCGCGCCAAGCAGATTCGACATCTCCTGGGCGAACGGCTCGAAGGTCGTCTCCGGGTTCTGCGGCACATTTCTCAGCTTCAACAACAATGTTTCGAACATCTTGTCTCCTCCTGGGTGATTCTTCTCGTGATCAGACCGGCAACGCGCTCATCGGCCTGAATTCGGCGAGTTGGCGGGCGCATTCGACATATCGATGAGCGCATCAAACACGCTGCCGACATACTGGACCGACAACAAACTTCCAACGTAGCTGACATTATCGCGAACCGCTCGGCAATACCAGTCCCGTGTGCGGTGGAGCAGTTCCACGATCTCGCCTCGTGCGACGGTCTCTTCGCCGATGCGCATCAGCACATCGTTCAGGAACACGAGAAATTTCGCACCCGCACAGAGAATCGTTTCCTGCTGCAGGAAAGATACCGGCGGTAGAATTTGCTTGAGCCCGGGAGCGAGCACCAGGCCGCACCCCGCGCAAAAGATCTTGTCGACCCCCGGCAACCCGATATTTTCTGCGAGAACCAAGCCCGATGCGAGATGACTGAGCGACCAGGGGATCAAGTCTTTTTTCGTGGACGTCGTGTTGCGCCCCGAGCCCAGGTTCGCCGTCAGACGGCCTCTCCAGAAAGGGGCGCTGAGCCCCAGCGTGAACATGTTTTGCCTCCAGCCCTCAAACTCGCCAGGTTCGACCAGTCCGACGCGATTCGTCAGTTCGTGGAGTCGGCTCTCGAGGAGCGTGCGCAATTCTTCGCCAAACGATGCGGGAAAGCCGAGTTTCTCGGATACGGTCCGGAGAACGCTGCTCCGTATCTCGGGGCTGATGTATATGCCCTTGCAATAGTCGTCCCCGGTCGCTTTCGGCCAGTATCCCTCGGCCGACGCAAATTCGACAAGTAACAGGCCGGCGCGGAGATGGTTGCCTGGAGTCCGAAGTGTTTCGAGAGACTCCTCGAATTCAGGCATCGTGTCGGTAAAGAATTTCGGTTTATCGTCCGCTATCAGGGCGACGAGACCGGCCCTGGCATTGTTTTCCCAGTCTCCGATCCAGACCGACTTGTGCTCGACGACGTCCATCGGGCAGAGACCGATCCAGTCGGGAAAGTCGGCCCCTTTGTGATAATCGGTGTCGAGCATGAGGGAGATCAGGGAGGCGAGCACAGACATATCTCGCGGTTCGAGCGCCCATTCCCGCAACACAGACGGCAGGTTTGCCATGAGTGGTCCTCTGTATCGTATCAGATGGTCTCTTCCAGACAGCAACCTTAGTCGATACCCGCATCCCGTGTCAACCGCCTTGAAGATGCACTTCCGTTCTGCGATACTACGCGCGATACCTTGCGCGGTTTCATTTTGCAGAGACGGGAGCCCTTCGCTTCATGCCCACCATCGGAGTTTCGATCATCGCCCACAACGAGGAAGCGCACCTCGCCGGCGCCATAGAATCCGCCGCGTTCGCAGACGAGGTCATCGTCGTCGATTGCGCCTCGACGGACCGGACGTCGGAGATCGCCCGCTCGTTCGACCGGGTGCGGTTGTTTTGGCGGCCGAACGACGCCAATCTCAACGTGAACAAATCCTTCGGGTTTGACCAGCTCTCCACCGACTGGATCTTCTACCTCGACCCCGACGAGCGAATCCCCCCCCCTCTCACCGAGGAGATTCGCCGTTCGATCGCCGATACGCCCCATGCTGCGTTTCGTCTTTCCAGGCGCAACCACTTTTTCGGCCGCATGCTCGCTCACGGCGGCCAGTATCCCGACGCCCAGCTGCGCTTGTTCAGGCGCGGCAAGGCCAGCTTTCCCAACAGGCACGTTCACGAAAGCCTCGAGGTGCAGGGAAGCATCGGCATGCTCCGGGAGCCGTTCGACCATTTTCCCTACCCGTCGCTCGATGATTACCTGCGCAAAATGAACTTTTACACCTCCTTCCAGGCTGATTTCTGGCTCCGGGAAGGGCGTAGACCGGGCTTCGTCGATTCCGCCCGGTTCCTGTTCGCCCGCCCGCTCAGTCGGTTCCTCCGCAGATATCTGTTCAAGGGGGGCTGGCGCGACGGCTGGCAGGGCTACGTCGCGGCGCTCGGAGACGCGTTTCAGATCGTTGCCGGCTATGCAAAGTTTCTCGAAAGGAGCGGCCGGGGCTCATGAGAACGATTCAGATTCTCAACTCGCCCAACTGGAGCGGTGCGTCGAACTACTGCATCACCCTGTGCCGCAAGCTGATGGGCCACGGCCACGAGGTCCTCCTGCTCACCGAGCCCGGCAAGCCTCTCGAACGGGCACGGAAAGCCGGTATTCCCTGCGACGACACCATTCGGCTGAATCATCGGAACCCTGGCCTGTATCTTCATGCCATCAAGCGCATGGCGCGACTGTTCGCGGATTTCAGGCCAGATATTATATCAAGCCATATCAATGAAGGGGCCTGGATGGCCGGCATGGTAGCGCGCCGCGCGGTACCGGAAGCCACCGTCGTGCGAGTACGGACCGACATCGACCCGCCCAAGGGGCATTTCATCAACCGGTATGTCCATCATGCCTGGACCGACCATCTCATCGTCGGCTCCCAGCTTCACAAGCGGCTGTGTCGCCAGATCCTCGGGTTTCCCGACGAGGGCATCGACGTCGTCTACGGCGCGGTCGACACCGACGAGTACAGCCCCAATCCGAGCGCGGCGCACCGTCTGCGCGACGAACTCGGCATCGCGAACGGCAGTTTCGTGATCGGCCTCGTTGCCCGCCTCGATCCGGTCAAGGGCCACGAGTATGCGCTCGACGCGCTCCGCCTGCTTCTCGGGCTTCCGACGCCGGTCGTGCTCGCCTGCATCGGGTATGAGAGCAACCGCACGGTCGCCTGGCTCAAGGGCGAGGCCGAACGCCTCGGGGTTGCCGACCGACTCCGGGTCACGATGACGCGCCGCGATGACCTGCCCGTTCTGATCAACGGCTGCGACGCGGGCCTCGTCACCTCGATCGGTTCGGAAGCCAACTGCCGGGCGGCGCTCGAGTTCATGGCCTCGGGCAAGCCCGTCGTCGCCACGACGGTCGGGGTCATCCCCGAGATCATCCAGGACGGCGAACAGGGGTTTCTCGTCCAGCCCCGCGACGCCGTGGGCCTTGCGCATGCCCTCCAGAAGCTCGTCATCAACCCGGCGCTGCGCCGCCGCGCCGGCCTCGCGGCCCGTTCCCACGCCCTCGCGAACTTCAACCTCGACCTGTTCGCCAGCCGCACCGAATCGGTGTACCGCAAGGCCATCGCCCGAAAACAGCCTCGGATGTGAGCCTCGGGGCGGGTTTGAAACCCGCCCCCACACCCGATTGGGCTATGGTGCGTCCCCGGGTGAATGCATGGCGGGGGTTTGACAATTCGGGCGGGCTCGCCTAGAATCCATCAGCCGGAGGGCTGTGCACAGGTGGAACTGTTCCGCAACATCGGCATCAAAGGCCGTATCATCATCACGACGCTTCTGATCATGGCGCTGCCGATCGGGGTTTTCTGCTACATCCGCTGGATGGAGCTCGACGTCAACCTCTCAGTGTACATCTTCATCGGAAACGCGTTCCTCCTGCTCGGCCTCGCCACTTCCTGGATCATCGCGGTTTCGATCACCCGGCCCCTGGCCCGTATCAGGCACAGGCTCGACACGTTCATCGAAAAACGCGTCGCGAATCCGGTGAACGACACCGGCGACGACGAGATCGCCGACGTCGCCTCGAGCGTCTCGCGCGTGTTCGGCATCTGGAACGGCGAAATCAGCCTCATCACGAAAAAGCAGCGCTTGAAGAGCGAAGATGCCGCCAAGATCGAGGCGTCCCGCTCCGAAACCGACCGCCAGCTCCAGCTCACACGCTCGTGCCTGAAGGTCGCCCAGCTGCTCAACACCACGTTCGACTTCCAGAGCAACCTCAAGACGATCCTCGACGAGGCGGTCCGCACGATGAACGTCCAGTGGGCTTCGATCCTGCTGCTCAACCGCGAGAACCTCGAATTGACCGTCGCCTGCATGCGGGGCATGGAGCAATCTCTTCTCGACGACCTCGCCGAAGACCAGTATCCCGCCATCAAGCTCAAACCAAACGAAGGCCTCGCCGGCCAGGTTCTCAAAGGTGGCGTCCCGCTTCTCGCGAACAAGGGCCATAAGGATCCGCGGTTCAAGTCGTTCACCGAGTTCAAGGCCCGCGAGGAGAAGGTCGCCAGCATCCTCTGCGCCCCCATCAAATCCTCGGACGGAACGATCCTCGGGGTGATCAACTTCATCAACCGCATCTCGCCGCCGTTGTTCCGGAACGAGGACATTCCCTATGCCGAAGACGTCGCGATGCTCGCAGCTCTCGTGATCGAGCGTAATCGGCTGTACCGCAACATGTTCTGCGATGAGGCCACGGGCATGATCAGCCACCGCATCTGGAAAGGCTACTTCGAGGAAGAGGCCTCCCGCTCGGTCCGCTACGCCCAGCCGCTTTGCACCGTCGTCATGGATCTCGAGAACTACCGGGCGATCCTCGAACATACCGCTCCCGAGTTCGCCCTCCAGGTCGGGAACGACGTCGCAAAGGCTGTCCAGAACGCCCTGCGCGACACCGACCTCGCCTCCCGCGTCCAGGATCGCATCTACATCCTCCTGCCGAACACCGACGCGGCCGGCGGCGTATTCCTGATCGGCCGCCTGAAGGACTCGCTCGAACGGATGGCGTTCGAATACGGCGGAAGATCGTATACGCTCGGAGCATCGGCCGGCATCGCCGCGTTCCCTGAAACGACCCCCGACGCCCGCCAGCTGATCGCCCTTTCGATGGTCGCCCTCGACACCGCGAAAGCCGGCGGGCGCAACCGAGCGGTCATCCACCCTCCCGCGGGCTCGAAGGCCGTCGCACCCGCCAGCGCATGACGCCGCCGCCGGTTTGACGGCTACCTATATATTTATTATTATACAACACTCATCGAGGTGAACCGATGCATCCTGAACGCCCCTTTTATATCACGACCCCTATTTATTACGCCAACGCCGAACTGCACATCGGGCACGCGTTCACCACGCTCGCGGCCGACACGGCGAGCCGGTATCACCGGCTCATGGGCCGCGAGACGCACTTCCTGACGGGTTCCGACGAACACGGCCAGAAGGTCGAGCAGGCGGCGAAGGCGAAAGGAATCACGCCTCTCCAGCACACCGACGGTCTCGTCGAGAAGTTCAAGGCCCTCTGGAAGCGCCTCGACATCACGAACGACGACTTCATCCGGACCACCGAGGACCGGCACAAAAAGGGCGTCCAGAACGCGCTTTCCCTGCTGAAGGAGCGCGGCGAGATCTACGAGGACCAGTATCAGGGCTGGTATTGCACCCCCTGCGAGCGATTCTGGACCGAGAAGGAAGTCCCCGAAAAGCTGTGCCCCGACTGCAAGCGGCCGGTCGACCAGATCACCGAGAAGAACTACTTTTTCCGCATGTCGAAGTACCAGAAGGCGCTCATCGACTACATCCAGGCGAACCCCGGCTACATCAGGCCCGAGAACCGGCGCAACGAGGTGCTCGGCTTCCTCGCCCAGCCGCTCGGCGATTTGTGCATCTCGCGGCCGAAGAAGCGCCTGGCGTGGGGCATCGAGTTGCCGTTCGACCCCGACTACGTCACCTATGTCTGGTTCGACGCTCTGCTCAACTACATCACCGCGATCGGCTACCCCGAACACCCGGATACTTTCAAGAAGTTCTGGCCCGCCAGCGTGCATCTCGTCGGCAAGGACATCCTCACGACCCACGCGGTGTACTGGTCGACCATGCTGATGGCCCTCGATCTGCCCCTGCCGCAGATGATCTTCGCGCACGGCTGGTGGATCTCGTCGGGCGGCAAGATGTCGAAATCGGTCGGCAACGTCCTCAGCCCCCTCGATCTCGTCGACAAGTACGGCCTCGACCCGTTCCGCTACTACCTGTTCCGTGAAATGACATTCGGTGCCGACGCGCAGTTCACCGAAGACTCGTTCATCACCCGCTACAACGCCGACCTCGCGAACGATTACGGCAACCTCTGCAACCGCATGCTCCCCATGATGCGCAAGAACCGCGACGGCGTCTTTCACAAGGCCGAGCCGAAACTGCCCCAGACGCATGAGGTGGTCGCACTCGCGAAGGCCGTCATTCCCGAGTATCACACCGCGATGGACAACCTGCTGTTCCACCAGGCCCTCGAACGCACGTGGGACCTGATTCGTCGTCTCAACAAATACGTCGACGAGACCGCGCCCTGGGCCTTGGCGAAAGCCGGCAACACGGCGGCCCTCGACGAAGTGTTTTACACGGTCGGCGAAGGCGTCCGGCTCGTGACGCATCTCGTCCAGCCCTTCATGCCGCACCTCGCCCCGAACTTCCTCGATCAGCTCGGGCTGGGAAACCAGTTCACCCCGCTCCACCTCGTCGAGTGGGGCCAGCTGCCGGACGGCACGCGGTGCAACGAGCCCGCCCCCCAGTTCCCGCGCATCGAGACGGCCCGCATCGAGGCCCTCAAAAAAGGGGAAAAAGCGCCCAAACCGGAAAAGCCCGCAAAGGCCGAAAAAGCCGTTGAAGCCGCGATGGCCGCTTCCGCCCCAGCCGCCCCCGCGTCCGACGGACTCGTTGAGTATGACGAATTCATGAAGACCGAGCTGGCCGTGGCGAAGGTCGTGACGGCCGAAAAGGTCGAAAACGCCGACAAGCTGCTGAAACTGACGGTCGATCTCGGCACCGAGACCCGCCAGCTCGTCGCGGGCATCGCCCTCTTCTACAAGCCCGAGGAGCTGATCGGAAAGCAGGTCGTGATGGTGAAGAACCTGAAGCCGGCCAAGATCCGCGGCATCGTCTCGCACGGCATGATCCTCGCCGCGCAGACCGCCGATGGCGGACTGGCGCTCGTTCAGCCTGAAAAACCCGCCCAGGTCGGCTGCCGCGTCAAGTAGGCGCACAACACCTTGGGTTGCAGGACCCTGAGTGATCCGCAGATTACGCAGATGAGCGCAGATAACATAGAATACATTATGATATAATATTTTTGAGATATTCTCACCCCGGCTTGCGTCAAGCCCTGCAGGAGGAATACTTCCGGTTCGCCCCGAGCTTGCCAAAGCGCGTCATGAGCCCGCCGAAGGGGGCAAGAACTTCTTGGAATTTTCGAGCTTCGACGAGCTCGGCACGAACGGGAACACGAAATAGCCTTTTGTCATACAGGAATCCAAGAGGTATGAACGGATTGATCGACACACACGCACATCTGCAGGACGAAGCGTTCTCCGGTGATTTCGAGGCGGTCGTCGAAAAGATCGCGGCGTCGAAACCGGCGGCCGTCATCAATGCGGGAACGGATCTCGCGACCAGCCGCCGGGCGGTCGAGATCTCGCGCATGCGACCTTGGTTCTGGGCGCTGGCGGGGGTGCATCCGCACGACGCGAAAACGTGGGATGCCTCTTCGAGCGGTGAACTCAGGCGCCTTGCCGGCGATCCGCGTACGGTTGGCATTGGCGAGATCGGCCTCGATTACCACTACGACTTTTCGCCCCGCGACACCCAGCGCGAGGTGTTTCTCGCCCAGTGGCGACTCGGCGCTGAACTCGGGATACCTGTCGTCATCCACATCCGTGAGGCCTTCGACGACTTCTTCCATTTCATCGAGGGAGAGCCCCGGCCGTCCCGGGTGCTGCTGCACTGCTTCTCGGGCGATCTGGACACCGCGCGGAAAGCGCTCGATGAAGGGTTTTCCTTCTCGATCGGCGGGCCGCTCACCTACCCGAAAAGCGAGGAAACGCGGACGATCTTCCGGTTCCTGCCGGACGAACGGATTCATCTCGAGACCGACTGCCCCTATCTCGCGCCGATTCCCTTCCGGGGGAAGCGGAACGATCCGTCGCTGATCGAACATACGTTCAGGAAACTGTGCGAGGTGCGGCGCGCCGAACCGGAAGAGATGGCCCGCATCCTTCGCGACAATGCCCTGAGGTTTTTCGCCCCGAAGCTGACATTGCAGGGGTGAAACACGTTTCCGGGGCGAGATTTCGGGCGTTTTGCGAAGCGCCCTTACGTCGCGGATGTGCGAAGAGAGGGGGCAAACCCGCCCTCACAGACAATTTAGCGGGAAAGGGTACAATTCTCTGTTTCTTTGTGGCTCCGTGGTGAGGTTTGTCTCCCCGGGTTGGTCGAACCATTGCGCAAAATCGGGAGAATGGAGTATCTAAGGGGGGTATGGAAAGACAGAAACTTTCGTTCACGAGACAGATGTCTCACGATATTCTTCTCGGTCATGACATCCTTGGTGAGATCGTCGGCCGCATGTCGCGGCTGGGGGTACACAAAAAGTGCGTCGTCGTCACCAACGAGACCGTCGCCCGCTGGTATCTCCAGCCGTTGATCGCCGAACTCCGCACCAGAGGCTTTGAAGCCCATGCGGCGGTCCTTCCCGACGGAGAGACGCACAAGACGCTCGAAACGGCCCAGTCTCTGTTTCCGACGTTTCTCGAGGCGGGGCTCGACCGCAAGAGCCCGGTCATCGCGCTCGGCGGGGGCGTCATCTGCGATCTCGCAGGCTTCGCCGCGTCCGTCTACATGCGGGGGGTTCCGCTCGTCCTGATGCCGACCTCTCTGCTGGCGATGATCGACGCATCGCTCGGCGGCAAAAACGGCGTCAATCTTCCCGAAGGCAAGAACCTCATCGGCACCTTCCATCAGCCCACACTGCTCGGCATCGACGTTACGTCCCTCCGCACCCTCCCGCTCAACCAGCTCTCCTACGGCATCGTCGAGGCCGTGAAACACGGCGCGATCGCCGATGCGCCGTATTTCAAGTTCATCCAGAAGAATTGCGCCTCGATCAAGGCCCGCGACCTGCCGCTCATGCAGCGGCTCGTCCGCCGCTCGCTGCACATCAAAAAAACCTTCGTTGAAGCCGACGAACTCGACACGACGGGAAGCAGGGCAGCCCTCAATTTCGGGCATACGTTCGGTCACGCCTACGAAGTGCTCGGCGGCTATCTCCGTCATCACCACGGGGAAGCCGTCGGCCTCGGCATGCTGACCGCGCTGGCCGTCTCCCGCGCCCGCGGCCTTCTCAAGGAGGACTACACCGAAAGCCTCACCGGTCTGCTGAAGGAGTTCAATCTCCCTGTCGAGCTTCCCCGCGAGTACACGCCGGATGCCATCGTCAACGCTATTCTTCACGACAAGAAGCGCCAGCGGGATGCGATCAAGCTGATCCTGCCGGTTTCCCTCGGGACCGTGGAAAAAATCCTGGTTCCGATCTCGGAGCTCAAGCCCCTTCTCGAATCCGTCATGCGCTGATTCCTACGCGCGTGTTTTTCCCGACCGCCCAGACGTCATACAGGAGACCGACATGACCGCCACCGCCTCGACAAGCCTGATGCCCCGGATTTCGGCCAACGCCCAGAAGGTGCTCGCCAAGCGCTATCTCACCCGCGGCCCCGACGGACAGCCGACCGAAACCGTGGAACAGCTGTTCCATCGTGTCGCGAAGGCGATCGCGGAAGCCGAAGACCGATTCCCCGGCTCACCCTACAAGGCCGACCAGCTGGAACCGATGTTCTACGAGCTGATGACCGGCATGGACTTCCTTCCCAACAGCCCCACCCTCATGAACGCCGGAAAGCCGCTCGGACAGTTGTCCGCCTGCTTCGTGCTGCCGGTGGAGGATTCGATGGACGGGATTTTCGACGCCATCAAGCAGGCCGCCCTGATCCACAAGTCCGGCGGCGGAACCGGCTTCAGTTTCTCGCGGCTCCGGCCGGCGAACGATGCCGTGGCCAGCACCAGCGGGGTCAGCTCCGGCCCGATTTCGTTCATGAAGGTATTCAACGTCGCCACCGACACGATCAAGCAGGGCGGCGCCCGGCGCGGGGCGAACATGGGCATCCTTCGCGTCGACCATCCCGACATCATCGAGTTCATCAAGTCGAAGGAAGACAACAACAGCCTGACGAACTTCAACATCTCGGTCGCCGTGACCGACCTGTTCATGGAAGCCCTCGAGAAGGACACCGAATACGACCTGATCAACCCTCGCACGAAGGCGACCGTCGGCTCGCTCAAAGCGTCCAAGGTGTTCCACATGATCGTCGAGCGGGCCTGGCGAAACGGCGAGCCCGGCGTCGTTTTCATCGACCGGATCAACCGCGACCAGCCGACCCCAAACGTCGGGATGATCGAATCGACCAATCCCTGCGGCGAACAGCCTCTCCTGCCGTACGAATCCTGCAACCTCGGTTCGATCAACCTCGCCAACTTCGTCGTCCGTGAAGGCGGCGCCGCCCGTGTCGACTACGAGCGGATGACCGGGGTCATTCGGCTCGCCATCCGGTTCCTCGACAACGTCATCGAGGTGAACAAATATCCCATCCCGGCGATCGACACGATGACGAAGGCCAACCGCAAGATCGGCCTGGGGGTCATGGGCTGGGCCGACCTGCTTCTCCGCATGGGCGTTCCCTACAATTCCGAGGCGGCACTGACGCTGGCGGAAGAGTTGATGCGGTTCTTCAAGCGCGAAGCCTGGAACGCCTCGATCGAGCTGTCGCGCGAGCGCGGCCCGTTCTCCAACTACGCCGGCTCTGCGCTCGAGAAGCGCGGGATGCCCCCGGTGCGCAACGCGACGACGACGACGATCGCCCCGACCGGCACCATCAGCCTCATCGCTGGTTGTTCCAGCGGCATCGAGCCGCTGTTCGCGGTCGCCTACGAGAAACACGTGCTCGACAAGGAGCACCTGATCGAGGTCAACGAGGATTTCCTCGCGATTGCGAAGGAGCAGGGCTTCTACACTCCCGAACTTCTCGAAAAGATCGCGAAGCAGGGCCATCTCCACGATCTGACCGATGTTCCCGAAGCCGTGCGGCGGGTGTTCGTGACGGCGCACGAAATCTCGCCGGAGTGGCACGTGCGCATGCAGTCGGTATTCCAGAAATACACCGACAACGCCGTCAGCAAGACGGTAAATTTCCCGCACGACGCCACGATCAAAGACGTCGAGACGGTGTTCCGCCTTTCTCACACGCTCGGGTGCAAAGGCATCACGGTATACCGCGACGGCTCCCGCGAAGAGCAGGTGCTGAACCTCGGCGCGGGCCAGGGAAAAACGGCGAAGCCCGGACAGCCCGTTTCCGAAAGCCTGCCCGCCGGCGTTCAGATCAGCATCATGCCTCGGCCCCGCCCCGAGCGGACGATCGGCGCGACCGAGCGGTACAAGATCGGGTGCGGCAACCTGTATGTGACCGTCAACGCCGATGAGACCGGCCTTTGCGAGGTGTTCACCAGTCTCGGCCGCGGCGGCGGCTGCCCGTCACAATCCGAAGCGTCGGCCCGTCTCGCCTCGCTTGCCCTGCGCGCCGGCATCGACGTGCAGGAGATCATCGACCAACTCAAGGGCATACGGTGCATGTCGACGCTCAAGCGCGGCGGCCCGGCGAACGGCATCAAGGTGCTTTCCTGCCCCGACGCGATCGGCCGCGCCATCGAGGAATACTACCTTTCCTGCAAGGCGAACCGGCTGCGTCCCCAGACGCCCCCGCCCGCATCCGGCGCCGCCGCCGGAAAAGGCCAGCCGGCCGAGAGCCTGATCGACGGAGACCGAGCTCCGACCGGCTGTCCCGACTGCGGCGAGCGGCTCGAGCATGAGAGCGGCTGCGTCATCTGCAAGCGATGCGGGTATTCGAAGTGCGGCTGAACTTCGAGTGACGGGCAACCTTTTTTCATGTAACATACCGCCAAGACAATTCGTTTTTTCATTACAAGCGTGATAAAACACATGAGCCCACACAGGAAAAACAACGAAGGCCCTGCGACGAGTACGTTTCTCTTCCATGGAACCAACGCGGAAAGGGGGAACCCCATGAAGGCGATTCGCGGTACATATCGATCGACCATACGGCGGCTCCTGGCTTCGTATCTTGCCGTTCTCCTGGTCGGGTTCGGAAGCATCGGCTTCGCGTTCGACGAAGGGCTGGGCGGATTCGTTCCCGAACAGAACTCCTCCGAGACACAACAGACCTCAACCGTCACTTCGACCGGCGGTTCCGCCGGAACACCCGCAAATCAGTCCGATTCCTCCGTTCATTCCGCGTCATCTCAGTCCGTATCATCCGTTTCGACCCTCGTTACTTCCCTGATCAATTTTCTCGATGCCCTTGCCAACCTCTTCAACGAAATAGGGAATATCATTTCCGCTACCGGAACTCCGCCGGCTTCGACAACGGAACCCAGGACCCCGGCAACGACCGGCGGCACGCAGCGCTCCCCGGCGCCGGTCACTCCGACAAAACCTGCACAGGCGAATCTCGGCGTCGATTCGGCGGAACTCAACGCCTGGAAGGGCGGGAAACTCCCTCCCGAAAAGTTCGTCAGGCTCATCGGTCCGGCCGCGAAGCAGTCGATGGCCCGCACGGGCGTGCCCGCGTCGGTTACGATCGCCCAGGCAGCGCTCGAAACCGGTTGGGGCGGCTCGACGATCGGCAACGCGAAGAACCTGTTCGGCATCAAGGGAACCGGCCCGGCCGGCTCGGTGAGCAAGCCGACCCGTGAGTATATCAACGGCAGATATGTCACTGTCCAGGGAACGTTCCGCGCCTACAACACCTGGTCCGAATCTATCGACGACCACTCGAAACTGTTGCAAAAAGACCGCTATCGCCCGGCGATGGCATACAAGGACAACCCGGACATGTTCGCCGCACAGCTCCAGCGGTGCGGCTACGCGACGGATCCGTCGTATGCGAAAAAACTCGTGAGCATCATGAAAACCTGGAATCTGTATCAATATGACACCTGATCGTTTCTGACCTGTCGTCATTCACATGACCATTCCCGTCCCGCCAAGCCTCGAGTCCGCATCTGACGACGCCCTGATGGAACAGTTCCGCCAGGGAAATGTTGAATCCTTCAAACTTCTGTTTCTCAGGCATATCGGCCTCGTCGTCCGTTACGCCGCAAGCTTGTGCGGCAACTGGGAAACGGCCCGCGATCTGGCCCAGGAAGTATTTCTCAAAATATCACAGCACGCAGCTTCCTATGACGGACGTTCGAAGTTCAAGAGCTGGATGCTGACCATGACCAGAAACATGGTTATCGATCTGAAACGCAGGAAAACGGCAAAAACGGTGACGATTCCGGATAATCCCGACCGCTGGGCCCCGTTCGCAGACCCGAGAAATCCGGCGGACGCCGTCGCCGCCGAAGCCTCGATGGCGGAATGGCTGAAGGGATTGACCCCGGAGCAGCGCGAAGTCATGCTTCTCAAACACGTCGAACAGCTCTCTTACACCGAGATTTCGGAAATCACCGGCATACGCGAGGGAACGCTCAGACAAATCGTCTTCCGCGCTCTGTGCCAGTTGCGAAAGGAGGCCGGAACGAATGCCATGTGACACCTATCTCGAATGGCTTGACACACCCGCCTCCGAATCCGCTTCCCTGCCGGAACATATCGCGCGCCATCTTTCCGCCTGCGCCCAATGCCGGCAGGTTCACGCTGAGATCCAGGCGTTCCGGAACCATTGCGCCAGCATGTCGCCCGATTCGAAGGAAGCAATGCGGCTCTGGGAATCGCTCGCCCCGCTCATCCCCGCTCAACCTGCGTCTCCGACCACCCCGGCGGCCGGCCCCCAGTCATCAGGGGCAACGTCGACCGCCGTCAAAGCTTCGGTAGCGGTATCCGCTCCGGTTGGGATCGGCCCCATCGTCATCCTCGCCGCCGGCATCCTCTTCATCGGGGTGCTCGAATACGGCTTGTCCGCCCTGCGCTCCCGGCCGCCCTCCCCTTCTTCGATCCAATCTTCGAAACCCTCCGCCACCCCCGCGCCAGCCGATGTTTCCTCAACGCCGGCCGCCCTGCAACGCCCCATTCCCGCTGGAAAAGCGTCGGAAACGGTTTCTGTGCCTGACAAGCCGCAGCCTGTTTCCCCTCCCATACCCGCGGTCCGCCCCCCGGTGATTCCCGAACGGCCGGCAGCCCCCTCCGTGCCCCTCACCGTGCCGCATCCAGAAGCGTCTCCGGCATCCGGAAACGGAGACGAGCTGATTGACGGGTTCGTTCCCATGACGGCCCCTGCCGGCGGCCAGGACTGAGCGGCGCGTCATGAGATCTTCTCCTCCGCCAGGCGACGGGGCTTGCGGCCGTCTGCGAGCGCGGCGGGGATTCGTTTTTCCCCTCGTCGTCGGCATCATGCTCGTTCTGGCGATTTTCTTCGGGGCCCTCAGTTTCCTTTCGCGAGGCCAGGTGCAGAGCGCCGCGCATTATATTGAAAGCACGCGCGCCCTCGAGCTGGCCGAGGCGGGAGCGGCGTGGGCCTCGACGGTCCTGGCCAGCGGATCGTACAACCCGAGCCCGAGTTTTTTCTCGTTTGAACTGCTGAAGGCGATTTTCGCCCCTACCCCCGATGAAACGAAGGAACACGTGATCGAGATCCCAGAATCGCTCGACGACTACCGGAAATCGCTCGGCGGAACCCTGAGCATCGTCGCCAGGGTGACGAAGCCCCGTAAATTCGACCCGGTCGAGGGGTTTTGTTCCGATCCGATCGAAAAATACGGTGAAATGCAGATCGTCTCGACGGCCACGGTTGGTCGAAGCGCGCGCCGCGTCCGCGTTTCCCGCGGGTTCAAGGTCTTTCTCGCGGTTCACCCCGTTCTTTCGAAATTCACCCTGTTCGTGCGCGAATCGCCCCCGTCTGACCAGCTCAACTGCCTCATCCGCGGCGCTTCGACCGACAATTTCGACAACGGCGCCCCCCTCCTTCTCCAAAACCACGAAAACACCTACAACGCCGTCGACTCCTCGATTCACGTTCCGGCGTTCCCCCCCATCCCCGAGCTTGCGCGCGACTCGGGCTGGATATTCCTCAACTCGCCGTCGGCGTCGTGGACCCTCAACCTTTCCGGTTCAGCCGGCACGACAGGCGAATACGACGATCGGGTCCTGCTCCGGTTCGGGCAATACAGCGACCCCGGCATGAAAAGCCGTCTCCATGTTCCGGCTCCGCAGGTGCTCCGGGATATGTTGCGACGCTACCAGGGCATGAAAGCCCGGTTCCTCGTCACGACCCGCACGGGCACCGCCGAAAAACAGGTGAACGACATCCTGGGCATCAGGAACCTATTCAGCGATGTTCCGAAAGCGTCGCTGATTCGGCCGTTCGGCACCGGTTCTCGTCTGTCGCCAACGATCGTGTTCGGCCCGGTGTTCCGGAGCTACATCCAATATCGGCTCATCCAGGTCGATCTCGTCGATCCGAACTCGTATCCCCAGCGCGTGGTTCCGTTCAAACCGACCGTCATTCCGGGGTTCTCCGACCAGGCAGCGTTCGAAAGCATGTTCCGGAATCCTCCGCAGAACTACTCCGCCGATATCCATACGTTCGCCCTGCTGTTCGGCATCAACGTCAACGATCCCGCGCCGTCGTGGGGGAAATATCGGCCCATGGCGACCGAGATCACGACAGATTCCTTTCTCGACAGCCTGAATTACCTCTACGTCCAGGCGAAGGAGAGCGGGACGGTCAGCGACCCCGTATCCGCATCGTTCAGCGAGCCCCCTCCTGATGTAATTACGGGAATAGAACAATGGGACCCGACGGGAGGGAATCTCCGGGATTCCCTCCGTTCCGCCGCCGGCAAGGTGAGCCGCGGAGACGTTCCCGTGTTCGAAGGAAGGCTCGCCGATATCGAAGGTCTCAAGGAGCTGCAGCAGAAGATCACCGTGACCTTCCCGACCCCGGCGGATTTCGCCTCACGATGCATCCGGGACGGCAAGCTTCGGATCCCCGGGATCATCTATCTCACCCAAGGTGATCTCGATCTGTCGACCCCGCTCACGGTCGAAACGGGCGGGATCATCATCGTGAACGGCAGCATCGGGCTCAGGGCGGGCGTCATCGCCTCGGATCCCCTGACGCTGATCGCCACGAAGGACATCTCGGTCGAAACCTCCGCGGAAATCCAGGCTCGGCTCGTTTGCCTGCGCGGAGAATTCAAGGCTCGAAGCGGCTTTCGGATTCTCGGCGGCGTAGCGGCGGGAAAACTCGATCTGTCCGGCATGCTGAACGGACAGGAGAAGCGGATCACCTTTGACGGCAGGTTCGACCCGTTCCGTCTCGACACGGCGGGCCAGCCGAACCCGCTGTACCGGTACAAGATTTCCGAGGAGGAGGAATACGTCATTGAACCGGGCAGGTAGCGGCGGCGTTACGCTGGTCGAAGTGATGATCGTGGTCGCGATGCTCGCGATCCTGACGGGCACATTCCTCTACATGCACTTCCGATCGAGTTCGACCATCGTCGATGACCAGCAGACCTCGGCCTACTATCTCGCCATGGGAACCTTTCTCGAGTCGTTCCTGTCGGACGTCAGAATGGCTCGGCAAATCATATCCGTCCCCGGCGGCTGCGTCATTCATGCGATGGAACGCGGCGGGGATCTTTCTATATCATACACGATTTCCGGAAACGGCATTCTGCGCGAGGCGAAAGGTACCCGGCGGCTCTTCGATTTCGGCCGGCCGTTGAAGCCCGGCGCGAAGATGATCTTCAATCTTGCAACGGAGGCGGACTGATGCAAAAGCCGATGCGGATATACGTCAGGAAATTCGTCAGCATCCTGGTGCCCCTGATTCTAACCGGGGTTCTGGCCGGAGTACCGGCGTTCGGGGAAAAGATCAACGGAACGGTCGGCTTTGAAGGCCAGGAGTTCAGGTTCACGTTCAGGGCGGGCCGGGCGGCATCGGACGCCCCCAGCCTCCCCGATCCGAAGGATCCGGCAATCGATGCGTCGATTCCATCGCCGCGCCCCGTATCGACGGCCGTCACGAACGTTCCCCCGAAGCCGGCGGCGAGCGACCTCGTCGGTGGAATCTCGCCGGAGATCTCGAAAGACGGTTTTCTCATACCTGAGGAATGGGGACTCGGTTCGGCCGTGAACGATCTGCGGCAGGACAGCCGCATCGTCTTCAGGGACATCACTTTCGACCTGAATAGCTCCACGATCAAGCCGGAGTCGTATCCAACTCTCCAGAGACTTCTATTTCTCATTCAATCGAACGCCGAGTCAAGATTTCTCATCGAAGGCCATACGGACAGCACTGGCGACGCATCGGTGAATCAGCAACTTTCAGTGGAGCGCGCGGAGGCTGTCAAAACCTGGCTTGTCAACAACGGCATCGCCGGCGATCGTCTCGAGACCGTCGGCTTCGGAGCATCGCAACCGACCGCATCGAACGATACGGAAGAGGGGCGTCTTCAGAACAGGCGGGTCGAGGTTGTCAGAAAGTGACGGGATGATTCGACGACGCGGTTTTTCGTTCGTGGAAGTACTGGTCGCAATACTGGTTCTTTCCTGCTTTCTCCTTCCCCTGACGCGCCATATAACGCATGTCCGGCGAATATCCCTCGGTGCCCGCGACTCCGTCATGGCCAACACGCTTCTCGCCTCGTGTCTTGCGGATTTTCGTTCCGTTCCGTTCGATGACCTGGGAAATCCCGACAGTGCGACATACACCCGCATTCTCGACCGGTATCGCGGCGTCCAGATCGTCGGCCAGTTCATCTGTGAAATCAACATCACCATTCAACCCGGATCGGACCATCGCATCAAGGTCATCTCCCTCGATTCGACGTTCCGCATGCCCGGGATCCAGGTCGCTCAAAGAGCACTCGAGTTGAAAGGATTCATGGTTGCACCGCCTCAATAGAAGACTCACCAAAGGGCACATAGTGCCCCCGCTCGTTCGTTCACGCAAGGCCGGTTGGACGATCACCGAGGCCTTTTTCGTCGCCCTCATCGTGGCGCTCGTTCTGACGGTGTTCGTTCGCTTCATGTTCTCGGTGCGCCGTCAGCACGATCTCCAGACCTCCGGCTTCGCCGGTCAGAGCTCGTTCATTCACCTCTGCGACGACATCCACCGCGATCTTGCCGGGAGCCAGGACCACTCCGCCGCCCGCAGTTCGAGCGGACGGTACACTCTCGTCATCGCGAGAAAGGACGGCGAGATCACCTACGATTTTTCGACCTCGACGAGAACCGTCACCCGCAGCCGCCCGAACGGCAGCCGGTCTTATCTTTTCAGCGGAGACCGGAACGAAGCCGTCGAGATGCGACTCGCAACCGATACGCTGGGAAAAACACCCTATATTTCCCTGTTCATCGACATCGATTCGAACCCGCCCCTCCATCTCGAGCGAAGATTCGACGCAAAAAAGGCAGCGCAAGACGGAAAATTCTTCCCAGCCACGGAAATTCCCTGATTCTTCGGCTCCTTCCATTGACACCCCCCCGCTAAATTTGTACAATCTACGAGTAATCGCATCATTGCCAGCTTGTTCACGCACGATCCCATAAGGAGCACAAGAGTATGAAGAATCGATCGATGCGCCGCCTGATTCCAGCGTTTCTGCTGGTCTTTCTGCTTGCCGCGGCGGCTTTTGCAACAGGCGAACCCACCGTACGGGTCACCGTCCTCGACGTCGGGCAAGGCGATGCCATTCTCGTTAGAACGGCTGAAAAGACCATTCTTATCGACGCTGGCGACGACAAGGCAGATGCGGCGAACGCCGCCATCATTCCGTATTTCAAAAAAGAAGGCATCAAGAAAATCGATGTCGCGGTCATTTCACACCCTCACCGCGATCACTTCGGAGGCTTCATCCAGTTGGTCCAGTCGTTTCCGATCGGCGAGTTCGTGTATTCGTCCGATTCGATGGGCAGCGGCGACCCCGAAGAAAGCAGCACCGATGCACAGCTGTACATGAAACTTCACGATGCCATCGTCGCCAAGGGGATTCCCTACAACAAGGCAAAGATGGGTGACAAGCTCGATTGGGGCTCGGACATCAAAGTGGAAGTCCTCCACGCCGAGGATAAATCTGCCATCAAGCGGAGATTCGATCTTCCGGACGTCGCCACGATCGATCGAGCCGGGTCGGACACCGTGAAAATTTCGGCCAACGAGCAGTCCCTGATCATCAAGCTCACGGCCGGCAAAATCAGCTACCTGTTCACGGGCGACGCCGAGCGCGGCGCCGAAGCGACAGCGATCAATGTGTTCCGCGACAAACTCCAATGCACGGTTCTCAAATCCGGACATCACGGCAGCAAGACCTCATCCGGCAATCCGCTGATGGATCTGGCCCGTCCCGAATACGGCGTTATCTCCGTCGCCGCGAAGAACTCGTTCGGCCACCCGAACAAGGAAACCCTCGAAAAATATGCGTTCTACAAGATGAAGGTGTTCCGCACCGACCAGGACGGCCACGTCGATAGCTGGACCGACGGCAAGACCATTCATTTCAGCAGCAATCAGAGCCCACTCGAGTTCACGAAAAAGCCTGAGATCGTATCGCTCACCCCGACGTCGGCCACGCTCCAGTGGGTGACGAACAAGCCGTCCGACACCCGCATCTACTACGGTATTTCCGACCTCGGCCAGTCGAAACTTATCGCCAACGCCGCCACGATCCATACCGTGACGCTGACGGGACTCAAACCCGGCTCGGTCTATTCCTTCAGGGCCACCTCCATGGACGCCCGGATTCCCGACCAGTATGTGACGTTCGACGGAACGATCACGACCCCGGCCGGCGACGGCGTTCCCCTGCCCCAAATCGACGCCTTCACGATCAACGCAAAGCAGGTGTATGCCAGAAAACCCTTCAAGACCCGGGTGAAGATCGTCAATCCGAGTTCAGCCGAAACGAAGAATCTGAACGTGATCCTGTATCACACGGCGATGTCGCCGGATAACATCCTGGGCCAGACCGGCATCAGCCGTCTCAAGGCGACCGGCACCTCCTCGATCGAATTCCCCGTCGAGATCTCCTGGCTCGGCCAGGTGGAACTCCTCGTCGTCCTGATGAAAGGGAAAACCATCATCGATACCGAGACATATACGATCGATGTCCAGCCGAAGATCATCTACGTCGATTGCTCTCACGGCAACATCGAGTATTTCACCGGGAAGTTCGGGGGCATGAAAATGGATCTCTTCAACAGCCTCGGTTTCCAGCTAAGAAGCGTCTCGAAGGCCATCACCTACGATCAGCTGAAAGACGGGTTCATTTTTATCTTCCCCGAGCCCACGAAGCCTGTGACCGCCGAGGAACTGGCGGCACTGAAGGAGTTCGTTTCCAAAGGCGGCTCGATCATGCTGTATTCCCGTTCCGACTTCGGCAACCGGAGCGTGCCTGAACTGCATAACGCCATTCTCGAGGGAATCGGCAGTTCGATCAGGTTCAACGACGACCAATTCTGCGACCCGACGAACAATATCGGCGCCCCGTGGCGCGCGTGGGTTCAGACGTATCCCTCGCCCATCATCAACGGCGTCTCGAACATCCTCGTCAGGAACTCCTGTTCGCTCATCGCCAAGGGGAACAAGGGCCTCGAGGCGACCAAGAATATCTCCCTGCTCGCGACCGGCGACGATGACTCGTATAACCAAAACGCCGACAATCTCGATGACGCCTACATCTACGCGTCGCACACCCCGAAGCTGCCCGTTCCGATCGCCGCATGCGAAGATCTCGGAACCGGCCGCGTGGCCTGTTTCGGCGAAGTGCTCTATGACGACAGCCTGTATCAGCCGAACGCCCAGATTCACGCCCCCCAGTTCAACCGGTGCGTCGTCCAGTGGCTCGAAGCATCGCATGAGAAGTCCCTCAGAGATCTCGTGCGCTTCGTCGACGAGATCGCCGCCGACCAGGACGCCGAAACCCGCGCCGTTCGCTACGAAGCCCTCCGCGACCGGGTGACCGAGATCGTTCGCACCCACCTCGAGAATGGCGATGCCTCCATCGTTCGCGACGCATTCGCGGGGTTCGACGGCAAGGCCGTGAGCGATCTCCGGGAAACGGTCCGCGGTCAACTCGAGTTCCGCGTTCTCCACGGAGAAACCGCGCTGAGCCGAGAGTCCCTGACGTCTTTCTGACGGTCTCCTTCACGACCAAGACAACTCTCATCTGAACGAAGTTCGATCCTCGTTCCGTTCGTGCTGAGACTGTCGAAAGACGAGCGACAGGTCCAAGGGAAACGAATCGGGAAGGACATTCGGCAGAGCTCATGACTGCAACGCCCCCGAACCAGGGTTCGGGGGCGTTGCTCTTCGTTTCGACAGGTCAGGCAGCCGGCTTACCGGACTGATTGCCCGACTGAGGTGCAGCCTGGTCTTCGGCGGCAGATTCCGTCCCGTTCTTTTCCCCGGCACCGGCCTTTCCGGCTTCGCCGGCGGCTTCTCCCGCCGGGGGAGCGTCTTCCCGGATCTCCAGCACGAAGTTGGTCAGCATGCGCTTGAGTTCTTCGGAAACCATCGCCAGGTGTTTGGTGATCCGGGCCATCTCGAAGATATTGTCTTTCTGGAGCTTGATCGAGTCGAGGACCTGGTCGATTTCGCTCGTCGTGGTCTTGGTCGTGAGCGAGAGGTTTTCAATGGCGGAGCTGACGGCCTCGATGTTCCTGCTCTGCTCTGCGCTCGACTTGCTGATGTCCTGCACCTGGACGTTGACGGACTCGGATGCCATGCCGATCTCGACGAGCAGGCCGCCCGCCCGGTTGATGATCCCGACGCCTTCCTGAACCTTCTCCTTCCCCTGGGTCATCTCGTCGACAGCCTTGTTCGTCTTGTGCTGGATTTCGCCGATGAGGGCGCCGATTTCCTCGGCGGCCTTGGCGCTCTGCTCGGCAAGTTTCTTCACGTTCTCGGCTACGACGACGAAGCCTTTGCCCTGCTCGCCGGCCCTGGCGGCTTCGATGGCGGCGTTCAGCGCAAGCAGGTTCGTCTGGCGGGAAATCGCGGTGATCGTCAGAACGATCTTCCCGATGCGCCGGGACTGGGATTTCAGCTCCTCGAGAACGCGCGACGAGTCACCGACGGCACGCTCGATTCCCTTGATCGTCGCCGACGCTTCGCGCACCGATTCCATGCCCTGGTTGGCCTTGGTCCGGTTCTGGACAGATTCTTCGTAGGCGCGGTTCGAACGCTTCGCGACGAGTTGGGCGTTTGCCGAGATTTCCTGTATGGCGGCGGCGGTCTTTTCGAGCGTCAGCGCGGATTCGCGCGTCGCCTTCGTGATCCGCTGGGTGTTTCCGAGAATTTTCTGGACCGACTCGTTGACCTGGGAGGTCGCGTCGGAAATCTGGTTCGACATGCCGAACAGGCGGTTGATGACGTCCTGTATCTGGAGGAGAAGCCGCTGGATATACCCGATGAACTTGTTGAACCGGTCGGACACTTCTGACATCTCGTCACGGCCCTGCACCGCGATGCGTTTCGTCAGGTCGCCTCGGCCGCGGGAAATCTCCTCGAGGCCCATCGACACGCCGTTGATCGAAAAGACGACTCCTCGAATGACCATCATCGTGATGGCCGTCATGGCGAACAACCCGAAAAAGATCAGGAACATCGAAAACTTCTGGGCCTCGTCGAGCGCCCCGAGCATTCCCTTCGAGTCGACGATCCCCAGCATGACCCAGTTTGTGTTCCGAATCGGGGAAGCCGCGACGAACAGGTGATCGCGCTTCCCCGTCATGAACTTGGCGATCGCCGCGCTTCCCTGGAGGATGCGGTCGGCGGCGTCCTGGATGTCGATTTCATCCGTGTTGATGCAGATGTTCTGTTTCGGGTCCAGGACCACACTCATATCAGAGTGAGCGATATAAAATCCGTAGTGTATTTTGTCGGATGTTACGAGCGAAGCTTTGCCGTTCAAGGAATCGAGTGCCGTGGGCACGCCGTTCAGAAGATTTTCGAGATCGATGCCGATGAGGGCGGCGCCGATGATGCGCCCTTCGGAAACGACCGGCAGGCCGCAGTACATGATCCGTTGTTTGAGTTCGTCCGACGGGCGGGAGTCGGCGGAGCCGCCCGCCTCGTCGGTCGAACTCTGCGATGACGAGCGCGAATCTGCCTTCCCGGACGGCGAAAAGGCCGACTCTTGTACAAGTATAATTGGCGATTTATAATATGTATCCTCGGTCATGGACGCGATGTTCATATCCGAAACGAACGGTTCGTACGGCGCAGAATTCACGGGGAGCACCGTCCCCCCCTTGCCGATGCGGTAGCGGGTTTTCCCGTCGACGGAAAGAATCGCTATTTCGGCGATTTCGCCGGTTCCCCGGCCGCCGATTTTCGACATCTGGGCCATCGGCGAATGTAGCGCCTTGCGCCATTGTTCGATCACATCGACCGCATCCGGCTGCTGGAGCGTCCACGAGAGAAACTGCACGGTGGCGTCCAGTCTCGAAATGAACCGGGTCAGTTTCTCGTACGACTCGACGATCGTTTCGAGGCGGTTGGTTTCGGACGTCAACAACGTCTGGACCTGCAGGGGAATCTGCGATTTGACGGTATTGCGGATCATCCCGGTGATGTACAGGTTCAGGCCAAGCAGAACTGCGGACACGATGATCATCGTGATGAAAAGGCGCGTCTTGATTTTCAGGTTGCCGAGCAGACTCAAAACACCCTCCTCCGCCCCGGACGCCCGGGGCCGGATACGTTCTTCCGGTTCATGTCAGCGACCCGGGATGCGAATGGTTTCTCCGACTTTCAGCGCGCGTTTTTTCCCGAACTGGTTGAGGTCGCGGACGGCCGCGACGGACACTTTGAACTTTTTCGCGACGGAAGCGACCGTATCACCCTTATTCACGGTATACGGTTTGCTTGCCGCGATCGCCTTCGCTCTTCGCTCCTGTTCCTTCCGGAGGCGCTCCGCACGGGCCCTTTTCTCTTCCTCGACTTTCTTTACGTATTCGAGGTATCCGGCGTCGTATCCCTGCTGGATTCCGCCTTCGAGAAAATCTCGCACTCCGAGATAAACCGCCTGGGCGAGCCGCGTCTTGGCATCGGACGAGCGCATCTTCGCGGCATCCGACGGGTTCGACATGTAACCCAGTTCGATGAGGACCGATGGCATCGCCGTCGAGTGGAGAACCTTGAAGCCGGCGCGTTTCACTCCCCGGAGAGAGAGGCCGGGAACGGCCTGTCCGAGGCGCATAGCGGTCTTTTCGGCGAGCTGGCGGCTCAGGAACATGACCTCCGCCTGCTTCTGGACGATCACCTGCTTGGTGCTGCCGCCCAGCGAGGCGCCGACCCCGCCGACGGCGTCCTGGCGGTTTTCCGCGTCGACGAGCAGGCGCTCAGCTTCGCCGGAGGCGCCTTTCGGTGATTCGTAATAGACTTCGAGTCCGGCAATGTCGCGCTTCCTGTTGTAATTGCCATGCAGACTCACGAACGCATCGGCACCGTACCGGGCGGCGATCTGGCTCCGCCGTTCGAGCGGGATGATATAATCACCGGACCTGGTGAGAATAGCTTTGTATCGGGGATCCCGGTCGAAGTAGGCCTTGACCAGACGCCCCATCTGGAGAACGAAATCTTTTTCGATGATGCCGTTATGCCGGGCGCCGGGATCTTCGCCGCCATGCCCGGGATCGATCACCACGATCTTGACGTTACCGGCTTTCAGCCTGCTGATCTCCTCGACTTCCTGGACCCGCCTCGATTCGGCCGACCGCGCCGGTTCGCCAAGGAACACGACGATCCGGTCGGGTTTCTCGGCGTTCGCAGGAAGGACAAACGTCCGGTTGATCACGCCCTCCCCCGGCTTGAGAAAAACCCGTACTCCGCCGCGCACGCGCTCCTGCACGCTCAGCGTCTGGACGAACGCATTGTTCAAAGGATAACTTTGCCGGCCCGGTCTGAACGCGACGTTTTCAATATCGAAGAATATCGTTCCATCCATCAACGACTGGACGGGCGTCACGCGGGGCACGCCGTTCAAATCGAGAACGATCTGGGCTTCTTCCGGACTCTGCCAGAATCTGATGTCCGTAATGCGCAGATCTTCGCCATGAGCCACTGGAAGGAGGCCGATGACGAACGCACAGACGGAAAAAAGGAGGATAACAGTTCGTACCAGCCGACCGGGAAAAAACGCCATGGTCCTTCGCTCCTGGGTGTCGATCGTTCCGTCTCTTATCATCGAGTCTGAACGGGAGGGAATTATAACAGACTCGTCAATCGCTGAAAAGATGCGGATAAATTTTCGCAACTCGATTATTCAGGGGAAGTCGCAGGGTTTCCGGAGCGCGGACGAAAGCAGTCGGAGATACTCGATCCGGGGGATCTCGAACGCGCCGAGTCGTCTGGTGTGCGGAGTGATCACCTGGGTGTCAAAAAGCGTGAACCCGCGCAGCTTCAGACGCGCCATGAGGGCACCGAGGGCCACGTTCGAAGCGTTTGGAACCGTGTGAAACATCGACTCGCCGGCGAAAAAACCGCCCAGGGCGACGCCATACACGCCGCCGACGAGCTTCCCCTCCATCCGGGCTTCCACGCTGTGCGCGAATCCCATCCGGAACAACCGCGTGTAGGAAACGACGAACCCCCTGCTTATCCAGCTCTCTTCACGGCCGGGCGCAGGCCTCGCGCACCCTTCCATGACGCTCTCGAAGGCCGTATCGAACGTTATCTCGAACCTGCCCGATCGCAAATACCGCTCGCCGCGTGTGGAAAGCCTGAAAGAGGCGATATCGAAGATCGCCCTGGGATCCGGAGACCACCAAGTGATCGGATCCGAGGTCCAGGGAAAGATGCCGCGAGCATACGCACGGATCAGCGTTCCCGGGAGCATGTCGCCGCCGACGGCGAGAAGCCCGTCCTTCCGCGCCCGCCGCGGGTCGGGAAAGGTGACAAGACTCGGGAACAGGGCTTCCAGCTCGGGAATTCCGCCGGGAGACTGCTGGTTCATCCGGTGCCCCGATGATGGTGGTCGTTGCTTTTCATTTCACGTTATGTTACCTTGCGGTTCGTCTTTTATTCTACAGTATTCGCGAATTTCATTCGCCGCATTGGTACAACAACATGAGTCATTCGATTCTCACGTATTGCCTGCTCGTCTACCTTCTCGGGTCGATCCCGTTCGGCGATATTTTCGCAAGGTTGTTCCGGCACGGGACCGTCATAAAGGACGGAACATGGACGACGAAAGCCTCGGGAGACGTTTTCGAACTCCTCGGCATGAAACTCGGCATCGTCGTGACGGCGCTCGACATTCTCAAGGGCTGGCTAGCGATGTCTCCCCTGCTGAACCGGTTCATCCAGCCTTCCGACGATGCGTATGCTCTCGTCGTGTGCCTCGGCGGCATTTTCGTCGTCATCGGCCATTGCCATTCGGTTTTTCTCGGGTTCAGGGGCGGAAAAGGCCTCGCGCCGACGGCCGGCGTGCTCTTCACGATTCTTCCGATCCCCGCGTTCATCGCGTTTCTCGTCTGGGCGGCCCTTTCTTTCTGGGGCCTCTCGGTCAGGCCCGGTGCGGTAAGCGCAGCAGGCGCCATGCCCGTCGTGAGCATTCCCTACATCTGGTTTTTTGCGCCGGACAAACTCGTTTACCTGTATGTCGTGGGCGCCCTTTCGATCTGCACGATGTGGGAGTATCGGACCAGCCTGGTGAGTTACATGGGCCTCGGCCCGTCCTGCCCGCCGCCTGCTCCTCCTGCAGATCAGGCGAAACCGAAATCCTGACGGCCGTTCCTACTTCTTTTCCGTTCCCGCGTTTTGCGGGGGCGGTTCGAACAAGATGGATATTTTCTCCGGCGTGATGACCGTTTGAAACATCGCCGGATCGATGCCGCTCAGGAACGTCTGCGTAAAGAACGCCTGGGCGTTCGTTCCGATGGTCCGTATCGGCGCTTTCGGTTCGACGATGATTCCGCCGACACGCCGGAACCGGTCGAACCGGATCGTGATCAGATACGCAGCCAGGAGCATACGGCTTTCCTTTCCGAACACGTAGGAAAACGGCTTCGCGCCGTATGCACGCAGCATCCGCTCGACGTCCTTCACGGGAAGGCCGAAGACGCCCTGCGGCTTCTGCGGCGCCAGAAGGCGGTTGTCCATGAACGGATCGTAGGGCAACAGGGCGCCCGAAGCGATTCTGGGAGAATACGGAACCGAGGCCGACACCGACGCGGAGGTCACCTGTTGATCCGCCGGCGCGGCGGGAGGATATCCTGAACCGGTGAAATCCCCGAGAGCGCCCCAAGCAGGGACCGCAATACATATACCTAACGATATATATATTGTTTTCCAGGATGCTGTCGGGTTCTTGCGGGCCCGCGGGCGATGCCGATCATTCATCGGTCCTGAGAGTAGCACACCGGCGGCCATTTTGTCTTTTTCCGGATTTTTGACGTGGAACAATCCCAGATGATATCCTGACATCAGACAGGTGGTCATACAACGAGACGGAGGATCCCATGAAGAACAAGATGGTAGCGGTTCTTGTCGCACGGAAATTCAACGATGACGAGGTGAGCAGTCCTGTTTCGCATCTCCGCGAGCACGGGGCGGACGTCAGGTTCATCGGCATCCAGAGGGGCTCGGTCATCGGGCAGAACGGCTCGGTGGTCACGATCGATGCGACCGTACAGGACGTGCATGCGAGCGAGTTTGATGCGCTTCTGATTCCGGGCGGAGGCGCCCCGGAGATTCTTCGTCTCGACCCGGGCGTCATCGCCTTTGTCAAGGAGTTCATGTTGCAGGCCAAGCCCGTCGCTGCCATTTGCCATGGGCCGCAGGTGCTGATATCGGCGAAACTCGTCGGCGGAAGGAAGATGACCTGCTATCCCGGTATTCGCGACGATCTCACAAATGCCGGCGCCCTGTATCGCGATGCCGAGGTAATGGTCGACGGCAATCTCATCACCTCGCGCACCCCGGAAGACCTCCCCGCCTTCAACAAAGCCCTCGCGGCAAATCTGATCGACTACGACCGCATCCGCGCCCCATGGATTTACGCCGCACCCAGCAGGGTGCTCGAGTATGCCATGGGTATGGAAATCAAAGCCCAGGCCCTTTATGAGACCCTTTCAAAGCTCAGCAAAGATAAACTTTCCAAGGCAAAGCTCAAGTTCCTGGCCGAGACGGAGCGCGCTCACAAGGAAATTCTGGTCGCCCTGTTCGAGAAAATCGTCCCCGGGAAAAAGCCCACCCCTCGTTCCTTTGAACACGCGGGCGAAGATTCGATGAAAATCGATCCGGGCGTCGGATTCATGGAACTCCTCCAAACCGCCCTCGAGGGCGAGGATGCGTCCTATCGCCTGTACAATCATGTTGCCGAGAAAGTGAAAAACCCCGAATCCAAAAAGCTGTTCAGACAACTTGCGGAAACCGAGTTGCAGCATCGCCATCATCTCGAGCAGGAAATCGCAATTCTTTCCGAATGCCCGCTTCCCTCCGCCATCGAAAAAGAACCTTGGTGGCGCGAAGAATTGGACTGAGAGAAAAAAAGAACCCCGGCGTTGAAAGGCCGGGGCGAAAGTGAGAGGATCTTTTGAGAGGAAATCGCGTGCCCCTCGAAGAGGGGCGAAATATATAAAGAGTTTCCGGGTTATGGAGCAACGTTCGTGCGATGTGTAGATGAACGGGTGTGTTCGGTGCGTCAGCCGTAAGAGTGAGAGAGAAGGGTGTTGATGGCAAAGCAGATACTGCATCGGTAGAGCGGCTGGAGCTGCGACGGTGCGATGATTTCAGTCAACTTCGGAGAAAGCCCCGAAATCTCCTGGTTAGAACCCGGAAAGCTTCTTTTCAATGAACTGCAGATATTAGAGCAAGGTTCGTGCCAACTTCGGAATCAGCTTGAACTCAGGTTTTCTCTAGATTCTCCAGATGTTCACTTTCTGCAACACGTGTGAAATTCGCACACACATCGTTATTCCTCTTCCCATGCGCATTTTGAGGCCATGGTATACCTTCCGGCACTCCAGTGTCCGGAACATAAGCTGATAACGGGAGTCTTCCGGAAGACATTTCGGGCATCACGATGTGTCATTTCCGCACATCCGTGCTTTCCAGGAGCACTCAGAATGTGCTTCCAATGCCCACTTTGAGGCAAGTGAATAATTTCCCATAACAGAAAGCTGTTGCGAGAGCAGGGACACCTGCTATGGGGTGGCTAGACATGAACCGAGAAGGCGACACCTGATGAAAAACCATCAGCAGAGCGATGAAATATCACGTTCCATGCTCTGCATCATCTGACCATGGGAGCGAAAGCATTGCCGCAAGGTCGGAAGCCAGTTCCCTGGCTTTCTCTCTGTCGTGTCTCGTCGATGATAGAATGCGAAGCGCATCCCCTTTTTTCAATCTGATGGAAACGACCCAGTCGGAAACTGTCCGTTCGAGAACGACGCCGGTCATGCTGTCGAGGAACACCGTCACGACGGCATGTTCCTCCCCCCAGAGCGACCGGCCTGGACGGTCGTAGATGACGACTTTGCTTTCCTCCGGGAGATACTCGACCACAGGGTAGAACCCTCGGGCACGCAGGACGGGAATCAGAAACCAGCGGACGAGAAGCCACACCGCATATCCGCTCAGCAGTGCCGCAAGACTCCCGACAATCGACGCTCCCATTCCCCAGCCGAAGCGTTCCGCAATCGCACACCATGCCGCCGTAGTCAATATCGTCAGGAACGCGAGCCCGAACGGAAGCCACGAGGGATATTCCCGTTCCGAAAGAAACAGCTTCTGCGGAACCCTTCGCAGAAGATCGGCCGAAAAAACGCGCTCCCCGGCACGTTCTCGAGATTCATCGCCCACGGCTCGCCGCCCCCTCGAATAGCGTTCCACATCATGCCGGAACGGCGTTCGGCCGATCCGACGTCTTGTCTGTTGCAACGGAATTGCATTATACTATGGGTTCCGAACCATGAAGAATCCGATCCTCGTTTCGCTGAACACGCGCCACACCCACGCCGGCCTCGCCTGTGCCATGCTCCAGGGCTTCTGGCAGAGAGTTCCCGAGAGACGGCAGATCGACCGCATCGACCACGACCTGAACATGGGAACCGACTCCCTCGTCCAGGAGCTCATCCTCCGCTCGCCGCTGCTCGTCGGTTTTTCGACCTACATCTGGAGCCTCCAGCATGTGCTTGCCGTCAGCGGGGCCCTCAAAGCCGCCTGCCCCGACACGTTCATTCTGCTCGGAGGCCCCGAAGTGACACACCAGGCCGAGCTTCTGATGCGGCGCCACTCTTGGATCGACGCGGTCATTCGAGGCGAAGGCGAGGCGACATTCGAGGACCTCATGCTCAAGCTCGAGTCGGGAAGCGGCATCTCGGGCGTCTCCGGCCTCACTCATCGGAAGAACGGCGAGATTATCCACGAACCCGACCGCGAGTTCATCTCCGATCTCGACATCATCCCCTCCCCATTCCAGATCGGCCTGTACGGCCGGGGGAACGGTTTCACCTACTACGAGGCTTCGCGCGGCTGTCCCTATCGCTGCACCTACTGCCTCAGTTCCGTGAACGGGCCGTGGAGGTCGTTTTCCCTCGACCGCGTCCGCGCGGATCTCGACTGGTTCATCGACTCCGATTACAAGCAGGTGCGCTTCGCCGACCGCACGTTCAACCAGGACCCCGGCCGGGCGGCGGCGATCATCAGACATATTCTCGAACGGCAGAAAGGGAACGTTCAGTTTCACCTCGAGCTCAAGGCGGACATCCTCGACGACGAACTTCTCGAGCTTCTCGGTCAGGCGCCCGCCGATCTGTTCCATCTCGAAATCGGCGTCCAGTCGACCGACCCACAGACGCTCAGGGCGGTTTCCCGGGCCCCCGACGTCCCGCGACTCGCCGAAAACATCAAACGCCTGCGCGCCCGCACGCACTGTCACATCCACCTCGACCTTCTGGCCGGCCTCCCCGGCGAATCCTACGAACGGTTCCTCGCCTCGCTCGACGAGGCCGTTTCCTGGAACCCCGACACCGTCCAGGTCGGCTGGGTGAAGGTGCTTCGCGGAACGGCGCTCGAACGGAACGTCGAAGCCGGCGAACTGGTCTGCGCCCCCCTTCCCCCGTATGCCGTCGTCCGAACGAACTGGCTGTCGGCGGAAGAGATGGTGAAAATTCAGGATATCGGCAAGATCGTCGAGGGAATCGGCAACCCAGGCCGTTTCGCCCTGACGCTTGACACCCTCATGCGAATGCGCTTCAAAAGCGTGCCGTCAGCGATGTATGAGGCGCTCGCCACGTTCTGGCGCACGAGCCGGAGGCCGTTCTACCAGTTCGGCCCCGACGCCGTCAGGGACGGTCTATCTCTCTTCATCGCGAGCCTCGATCTCTCGAGATCCGAACAGACGATCGTGTCCGACGTTCTCGCGCACGAGCATCGCCTGACCCAGAAAGTGCCGTCGGGGAAATCGCTTCCGGCGCCCGCGTTCCCGGCCGGCGAAACAGGCTCGAAACTCAAGCTCGTCCCCGGACTGCGAGTGTTCTGGTACGCGACCGACCCTCTCGCGGAGCACTCGTTTCCCGTTACGACCGTCCTCGCCACCCCCCCCTGCCCCGTCGTCTACGCTCACGAGACAGACCTGTCGAAAACGCCCCGCACAGTCGTTCCGGCCCTCTCTTTCATGGACAGGTTTCTTCTCGCCGGCGCGGTTGAAGGCGCCGGGCTCGATGCGATCGTCTCGACCTGGAACGATCTCGGCTACGCTGAACAGCCGCTATCCGTCTGGCAAGCGCGGCAGGCCGCCCTGCTCGCCGCCGGCCACCTGTTCGATCCGAAACTCCGGCGGAAGCCCCGTAACGATTCCGCCGTCGTCTCCATCGATTCCTGAGGGAGCATTATATATGCCTACATATACGTATCGCGCCAAGACCCCCGAGAAGTCCTGCGACACCTGCCGCGAATGCTACGAAATCATCCAGCGGATGAGCGAGAATGCCCTGACGGCCTGCCCCGACTGCGGCAGCGAGATCGTCAGGTTCATGCACGCCACCCCGACCGTGCGCGACGACTCGACGAAGAATATCCTTTCCGACGACAACCTGAAAAAGCACGGCTTCAAAAAACTCGTCAACCGCGGCGGGGGCAAATACGACGAGGTGGTCTGACGTCCGATGACCGACGTTCCCTATCTCGGTAACCGGCTCGCGCTCGACATCCGTCGCACGCCGTTCGCCGAGGGGCGCCTGATCGAGCATGAAGGCGTCATTCGGGCTGGCGTTCCGGCCTTCGTTCCCGACCACCGGCTGAAGGCCGTGGTTCGTCGCATGGTCGAGAATTGGCTTCGTGCCCAGGCCGGCCGCGTGCTTGGCGAACGCGTCCGCGCCATCTGCCGCCGGCACGGGCTCAGCATCGGCACCGTCACGATCAAGGATACCCGAAGCCGCTGGGGAAGCTGTTCGGTCCGCCGCAATCTCAATTTCAACTGGCGCCTCGTCATGGCTCCGCCCTGGGTGATCGACTACCTCGTCGTCCACGAGACGGCCCACCTCGACGAAATGAACCACTCCGAACGCTTCTGGCGCCTCGTCGAACAGCGCTGCCCCGACTATCGCAGCCACGAAGCCTGGCTGAAGGTCTGCGGCGCCTCCCTCCTCACCTGGCAAACAATCACGGGTTTCGCCTCAGGGGCGGGTTTCGAACCCTGATTCTTACTCAATGCGGGGTACGCTTGAATGGCACCTTCACCAAATGCCACACCGGCTATTGATAGAAACGGTTTTTCGAAATTCGCAGAGTGAGACTCTTGACGCCGGCCGAACCGATCCGTAAGCGAATCCCATGGCTTGCCATGCCCGCCCAGAAAGGACGGGCACCCCGCAGATCGCCAGGATGGCGATTCTAAGGTGTTCTGGCAAAGCCATGGAGATGAGCGGGAAGCAATCGGTTCGAGCTGGCGGAAAGGTGTTCCGCACACGAAGTGCCTATCCCCGAAATGCGTCAGGATGACGCGCTAATGGAGGGGACACGGCGCGATTTTCGAAAAACGGAGACCCGCCCTGCAAGTCTGCATTTGAACGGTCTTTGCGAAGATGCGGGCAAGAATGAGGGTTTCGCACCCGCCCCTACAGCCCCGTTCGGATGCACAGGGCAAACCTCTGTGACTCCGATGTTCGTCTCTCTGTTCGTGAGGCCGAAATGGACAATCGGGGGCGGACGTGTTATTCAGAAAAGAGAGTTCACCGAGGGAGGAAAGGTATGGCAACCGGCAGCACCGCTCTGTTCGCGTCCGATCATGCAATGGAACCCCTGAACACGTGGGATAAAATAATAAACAAGATAATTGCATCCCGCGAAGAGCCTGTTCAGGAGAGGAAGATCGACATCATCATCGCCGTCCTGGTGAACATCCGGCTTCTGGACAAGGAAGACAAGATCTACGACGGCAGGGACGTCAAGGAAAACATCGAAACCATTTATCAACGGGTGCATGACGAGACCGTGCGGACCCTCAACAGCATGGAGTCCCCTTCCAGCGAGTATATCTACTACTTTAGGGAACTCCTGAAAAAGCTCCCGATCCGTTCGGGCGGGAGCGACCTCATCGGCGACATTCGGAGCGCCGCCGAGCAGTTCGAGGAAGCCCGGCCCGGGAACGACCCGCTGCTCTCCTTCGCCGGCGACCTCCGCAAGGAAGTCCACAGGCGTCTCTCTCCGAGAATCCTCACAAAATATATCGATCCTTATCTCAAGCTCGTCATCGACAACGATCCCGAGCCGATGAGGCGGGCCGGCTACATGGCGCTCGCGAACCGGTATGTCCGCGGCTCCGAAGACCGCGAGTTCATCGATCTCGCGAACGAGATGAACGAGAAACTAAGCTACCTCTGGGACTACCAGAACGGCGACATCCCCACCGTAAAGGCGAACCTGGCGAAGCATCTCGACCTGTTCGAGAAATGCTTCCTCAGGAAGGAGATGGAAACGTTCCTAGAAATATGTACTCCTGTCTATATTCACGACAGGCACAACCTCTTCGACTGTCTCAAGCGCCTCGCGAGTTTCAAGATGCTCCTGAAGAAGTCGTATTTCGAGAAGCGGATCGCGCTGTTCGACTTCCTGAACCTCGACCTCGACCTTGGTAGGCTCGTCTTTCTCTTTACCAACGACCTGACCAACAACCACTACGAGACGATTACCTTCGCGAACATCAAGGAGTGCATCCTCCTCGTGAAGGAGGTCCTCGAGCTCCTCAATCAGAAGGGCATCATCACCGAATCGAACGAGAAGCTGCTCAAGGACCTCGGAACCCTCTACGCGATGGAGACCATCGAGATCCTCAAGACGAAACGGACGATGCAGACCATCTCGATCGAACTGCAGCAGCACATGCAGAAGACGACCTTCCTCCGCCTGGGCCAAATGCTCAACTACGTGCTCGAGGCTTACAAGATCCCGACGTCGAACCTGTCCCCCATCAAGGACCGGTTTTTCAATAATTTCGTGCGCACGACCGAGTTCCACGCGCTCAACGAGTTCATCGAAAAAATCATCTCGTTTCTCAACCGGGAGCTCGCGTCGAAGAACGCCGAAAACAGCCTTTACGGCAAGTATCGCGCGCTCGAGGTCCCGTCCGTCCGCGGCAACTACGACGAGTTCATCGCCACGACCTGGACCCCCACCCCCGATGCCGTCCGGCCCTGGCTGGGCGGCAAGGGAAACGGCATCATCGACATGCACGATCTCGGGGTCAACATCCCGCACGCGTTCATCCTCGGCCTCCCCATCTGCAAGGCGATCTTCAGCGACAACGCCGACGTCGCGGGGTTCAGGGCGGCCGTCAAGACCTACCTCCACCAGCTCGAGGAGAAGACCGCGAAAAAACTCGGTTCCCCGGAAGAACCCCTGCTCGTCTCGGTTCGCTCCGGCACCACCATTTCCCTCCCAGGCTCGATGTGCACGATCCTGAACGTCGGTATAACACCTGATATTTTAAAAGCCCTTGCCGCCAGACATGGAGAAACCTTCGCATCCAGCATCTACCTCCGATTCCTCAAGAACGTCATCGTGGCGCTCGAAATCAACGCCGAAAAAGAGGAAAACGAGCCGATCAAAGCCATGATCGCGCGTGCCGAACAGATCGTCAGAAAAGAACTCGGCGACTCGTTCCTGACGGACCCGTTCGAGCAACTCGTGAAGTGCATCAGGCTCGTCTTCGCCTCGAGCCGTTCGCAGACGGTCAGGGAGTATCTGAAGGAGCTCTCGATCGACGTGCTGTACGGCACCGCCGTGACGGTCCAGCAGATGGTGTTCGGAAACAAGAACCCCTCCTGCCTCAGCGGCGTGCTGTTCACCCGCAATCCGATCACCGGAAACGACGAATTGTTCGGCGAATACAAGGAAATGACCCAGGGCGAGGACGTGGTGATGGGGAACATCATCACCCACTCGATCTCCGAGATCCCCGAGCATATCCGCGCCGAGCTCCTGAAATACAAGACCACGCTCGAACGCGAGCTCAAGCACGATCTCGACATCGAGTTCACCGTCGAGGACGATCGCCTCTATCTTCTGCAGACGCGCCGCGCGAGCATCAGCAACTACGCGAAGCTCGTCGTCGGCACCGACATGCTCAAGAAGGGCATCATCACGATCGAAGAGTTCATCAAGCGCATCGAACGACTCTGCACGTCGAATCCCTTCATTTCCGTGCCGCGAGTCGAAGGGGAGTATCGCGAATGGAAGCCCCCGGTCTGCGAAGGTGTCCCGATCAACCACGGCATCGTCCTGGGCACGCTGGTGCTGACCCCCGAAAAGCTCGAGGAAATCAGGGGCAACCGAGAGAACATCGTGTATTTCGCGCAAAACACCAAGCCATCCGATTTTTATATCATCAACAATTCCCATGCGATCGCCACGATCTTCCCCGGCCGGACTTCGCACGCGGCCATCACCTCGATCACCCTCAACAAGCCGTGCCTCGTCGGCTGTTCGAACGCGGTCATCGACCTCGAACAGCGAACCGTGACGTTCAAGGGCGAGACAGACGTCGTTTTGAAGGAAGGCGAACTCGTGACCCTCGACGCGAACGGCGGTTACCTGTATCGAGGCTCGGCGCCCCTCTCCAACAGTTTCATCAAGACTCATAACATCCTCGATACGATTCGAAAGGCCGGCTCCTCGGTCGATGCGGCGAAGGAGGTCGAGCGGATCATCCAGGAAAAGATCTCGATCCTCGAAAAGGAAACGGGGTTCCGCAAAAAGGTCATCACCAGCGTTGGCAGGGAGGTGCTCGGCGGCCACAACGTGCTGGTCCGTCTCGATCTGAACGTGCCGCTGTCGAAGGGAAAGATCACCGACTCGACCCGTATCGACGCTGCGCTTCCGACCATCAACTATCTGCTCGAGCAAGGCGCCACGCCCATCCTGTGCTCGCACTTCGGCGAGCCTGACAAGCAGGAGAAAAAGGGGAAATCCCGCGAGGAGATTTACTCGGAATACAGCCTCAAGCCGGTCGCCGCCTATCTCCGAGACCGGTTCGACGATCTCGTCTTTCACGAGAACAGTATCGCCTCGTCGGGCGTGCTCATCCAGAAGAGCGACATCGTCAAGGGCAAGGTCAACATTCTCGAGAACCTGCGGTTCGCGATCGGCGAGAAGGAGAACGACTCGATCTTCTCGCGCGGCCTCGCCGGACTTTCCGACGGCATCTACGTGAACGACGCATTCGGAACGAGCCATCGGAGCCACGCCTCGATCACGGGCGTGACCAGGTTCGTCAGCATGAAGCTCGCCGGCTTGCTCGTCGAGAAGGAGCTGAAGTATCTCGGCACGGCGGTCAGCTCCCCGAAACGGCCGTTCGTCGGCATTACCGGCGGCTCGAAGATCTCTACCAAGCTCGGCATCATAGAATCACTACTCCAGAAGATCGACCAGCTGATCGTCGGCGGCGGCATCGGCTACACCTTGCTCAAAGCCACCGGCTTCGACGTGCAGAAGTCGCTCGTCGAGGAGTCGATGCTCGACACGGCGAAGAAGCTGATGGAGAAATACGGCGACAAGATCGTTCTGCCGCGAGACTTCGTGATCACCGACAAGTTCGACTTCGCCAACCAGAAAGTCGGCAATCTCGAGCGGAACGTGACAAAGATCAAGGAAGGATGGGAATCGTTTGACCTTGGCGAAGCCTCGATCGATCATGCCCTCTCGATTCTCGACAAGGCCGGTACGGTCCTCTGGAACGGCCCGATCGGCGCCTTCGAGATCAAGGAGGGCTCGGTCGGCACGACCCGGCTTTCGATCGAACTCGCGAAGATGGCCGAAAAGGGCAAGATCGTCATCATCGGCGGCGGCGACTCGGCCGCGGCCGTGAAGACGGCGGGCGTCGCCGACAAGATGACCCACGTCTCGACCGGCGGCGGCGCCAGCCTCGAGTTCCTCGAACGCCTCACCCTCCCCGGCATCTCCGTCCTCGACTCGGACTAACCGCACCGATCGCATGCGTTCCTGTAGGGGCGGGTTTGAAACCCGCCCCTACGGGCACTTTCAACCGATTGTTGCATTGGGCAATTGATTTCAAAGAATTATATTCATGGGTTTATTTTTCGGACAAAACCACGCCGGTCAACCCGTGACCGGCGTGGCTTGGGAAAGCGTGAGAATCAGGCGGTGAGGTCTGTAATGTAGGCGTCGAGGTCGGTGCGGTTGTTCTGCATCGACTCGAACCGCAGGAAGTCGATCAACCGGGTGCGTAGGCCGGCGAGATTCTCGCGGGCGGTAACCCCGGCGGCCTTCCAAACTTCGACGAAATCGACGAGCGTGCCCATCTTGCCGTCGATGACATCCTGGCGGATGTCCTCGAACAGAGCAGTCTCCTCGTTCTTCTGGTTTTCGTATTCGTTGTTCACGGCGGAGTTCGTGATCGCGGCGATCACGTTGCTGCCGTCGGAAAGCACGCGGGCCATTTCCTCGCCCAGCGGCTTGCGGGCGGCCATCTCCTCGATTGAGCGGCGGACGGTGGTCCGACGGGCCGAGGTGCGCGGCTTGACCGTCGTGCGGCGGGCGGCGGCGACGGCGGTCGTGCCACCGGTGAGGCCGACCGAGTATGCGAACGGAGCCGGCGGGACGGCCTTGGCGAAGGCGAGTTCCATGTCGCCGCCCTCGTGACCGCGATTCACGAAAACGAGCATCAAGGTGTCATGGACGCCGGCGGACGTTTCGAGCTGCTGCTCGCCCTTTCCGGCCTTCAGTTTCAGCCATTCGATGCCGGTTTTCGCCTTGCCCTTGGAATCGATCATCACGGCCGCGACCGACCACGCATTGGAGACGTTCTCCTCGGCCTTCTGAGTCTGCCCGGCGAACGCGACCGTGATCTTGCCGGTCGCCTTCGAGATGTCGAACGTCACCGAGCGCGAGGACCAGCACTTGACCGTGCCCTTCCCGGTGAAGGGGGCGTTCTTGTGGTGGATCATCGGGTCGAGTTTCAGCTTGCCGAGATTCTTGTCGTAGCCGTAGAGTCCCGAAGCGATCCTGGGGTCGTTCAAGTGGTTGGCGACATTGAACGCGTCGAAATACTGAGAGAATTTGAGGGTGCCGCCGTGCTTTTTGAGGGTGCGTTCGTATCCGTCTGTTCCGTGAACGTCGCTCTCAACCAGGTCGCGGATGAATTGCTTGCGGGCTTCGTCGGTCTTGGTAACGGCGTGGTTCATCATGTAATAGGCAAACAGATAGACCTGGCCGTAATTGGCGATCGGCGTCTCCTGCGACCAGGCGCACATGTTGTTGTCGGGGGCCTTGATGAAGGCGAACACCTGCGAGGGGTGGTCGAACCCGTTCAGGAACGTGGCGAGCTGCGACATGCTCTCGTTGACCCAGGTGTGCTCCTTGGGGTCATTGTGCCAGTGGATCATGTGCTGGAACTCGTGCGCCACGACTCCCAGGTAGCTCTCTTTCGTCGGGTCGGCCGGGTCGATGTCGAGATACAGCATCTCGCGCTCGTTGCTCTGGGGATTCTTCTCTTTGGAATACTCGTCGCCCGCGTAGAAGTACCCGGCGACGTAGCCCTTGTTGGGGCCGTCTTTCTGGTAGCCGTCCTTGATGTCGAGGAACAGCAGGGTGATCTTCTCGTCGCCGTCGATGCCGGGCTTCCATTCCGAGCCGAACGTCGAGGTGTTGGTCGGGTAGATCTTCTCGTCGAAGGTCTTGACGATCTTCTCGATCGCGGCGGCCGAAACCGTCTTGCCCTTTTCGACGAACACGTAGCAGTGCTTGCCGATCTTCTTCAGGACGGCCGGAGTCTTCTCGGGTTTCTTCTCGGCCACGTTCATCGTGGTGAAGGTGACCTCGTCGCCGACCTCGGCAGGCTTGGAATCGGCATACATGACCATGCCGCGCGTGCGCAGCATGTATTCGCCGCGCGTCTCTTTCAGCGCATTGTCTGCCAGCCACTTCGTCTCGTCTTCGAACAGGTGCGTCGCGTCCATCCATTCCTGGGCGGCAGCGGGCATGACGGTGGCCGACCAGATCATCATGCCGGCAAGGATCGTCTTGAGGGTGCGTTTCATGGGCATACTCCTTACTCGATGGAATGCAACGCTTTTCGTTCATTATACCAACCTCTCCCCGGGCCCGGAAGCCCTCAAATGGCACAAATTTGCCCATATTCCGTCGCAAGGTCATTCCATACCCGCCCTGACGCCGCAACCAATGATCAACATGCACGCGGCCGGATAGGTTTGAGCCATGGAATCGAATGGGAGTTGTGAAAATGCTCGGGAATTCGTATGCTGATACTATGTGCCAGCATTTGCGTTGAGGAGAACGAATCATGTTTTCGAAGGCTGTACGAGTCCGAATGATTTTCATTTCGGTTCTCTGTCTCGGTATCGCCGGTATCGCCTTGAGCATCGATCGTCAGTCCTACCAACAGATCGTCTTCGAAGCCGAACATACGAACGATCCGGCGGTGAAACAAGCCTTGCAGACCCTTATCAGCAAAGGCATCCTGCGGGCCGAGGCCGGCGGCACCTCCAGAGTTTCGCAGGTCTCAGCAGACTGTCAGGTCCTGGTCGGCGAGGGACTGGTGCGCAGCGCTCTGATGCGCGACTTTTTGAAGAAAGAGCTGCCGAAAGAAATTCTGGAACTCAATCTCCGATTCGATGCTTCCTCTATCGGCATCAACGGCCGGCTTGACGGCCCCCTGTTCATCAACCCGAGATTCGAGTCGCGCATCGAATTCGCGTTTTTGAAGGAGAATTCCTTTCGCATGAACATCATCGGCCTCAAGGTGATGGGCTTTGAACTCACTGTTTTTTCCCGCCTGCTCAAGAAATACGTCGACGATGCCCTGAAACGGGTGTTCATCAAGGGCTGCACAACTCGAGCCACAGACGGCGCCGACGGCTCGGTTGCCATCGACGTGACGATCAATCCCGAAGGGTTTGTCCCGGGAATCGGTCAGAAGGCCGTTCTTTCCGGTTTTGAAATGAGCGGGAGAATGCTGCGTTTCTCGTTCACATTAACGAAATAGCGAAGGGTGCCTCGTCGCCTATCGTTCGCGACATCTGCTGCGATTCCCCGGTCTGCTGACAACAGCCAGCCTCCGGCTGATCTTCCGACGCGCCTTGTATTGCCCCGAATTATTTCAGGTCGGCGCATCTGTTCGTCGGCGTTGACGCGGCGGAGTTCATCGATCGCCATGGCCAGCTCACGTTCGGCCCCCTGACGAGCAAATCAACAACCTTTGGCCCTTTTCACATGTTCGAGGCCATCTTGAGTCAATCCCGTTGCCCGTAGAATCATCGCATCCTCACACCCCATATCGAGCATACGTCTTGCGACCGATGCACGCTCGTCACTGATTCCTTTTGCGATTCCCTTCTCAATTCCACGGGATTCGGCAGCTTTGAGGCGGGTGAGTTGGATGCGTTCTTCTTTATCGCGTTGTTCGAGAATGGCGCGCATCTGTTCGTCGGCGTTGACGCGGCGGAGTTCATCGATCGCCATGGTCAGCTCCCGTTCGGCGGTAATATCGTCGGGCAACGGCTGGTCGGCCGCATACCGCTCGCCGAACTTCAGGATATATAACCATTTTTCCAGGCGGGTCCGCAAGGCCCTGCGGCGCACCTGGTATTTGGGAAGCTCGACGAAATGCAGTTCCATGAGATCGGGCAGGATTTCGCCGGTGTCCATCTCACGGAATACGTACCCCGACTCGAACCGCTCGCGACAGGGGAAGAGCACGAAATCGAGCACCGCAATTCCGTAGGCGGGGCAGAGGCCGTCGAAGGGCTCCCCTTTCCGCAGTTGACCGGCGTAGAGAAGCGCCAGGTAGTAGGCCATGCGCTTCTCGAACACCGGGTCGGCACTCACCTGCATCTCGATCGAGAAGCGGCGGCCGCGGCGGTCGAAGGCGCGCACATCGACGATCGTGAACTTGTCGTCGCGGCACTGCTGAAGGTTCAACGGCGAGATCAGCTCGAGCTCCTCGATGCACCTGTCGCCCTCGAAGTGCAGCAGGGCATCGAGCAGGCGCGCCAGAATGCCCTCGTTCCCCGGTTTCCCGAACACGAACTTGAACACGAAATCATCCCTGAGCGGGTAAATTTTCCTTCTCTCCACGCCGGTAATCTCCCTCTGATATTCCGAGGAGACTGCCGGAATTGATAGCGCTCGGCGAATCCCCTACAAAAAGACATCAGCCGAACAACCCACCTGGGGAAAAAATACTTTCGGATTGCGAGCCGAGTGTTGCATATTATATATATTATTTATTATATTAGAATATATGACAGCGCCGCATAATCCCCTTCTGTCGACCTGATATTCATGCCCGACAAAGGACTCTTCAGATCGATCGAGGAGTATTACGCGACATTGTTTCACGATATCGCCCACTCGACGGGTCACCCGTCGCGACTCGGCCGGCAGCATTTTTCAGAACCGATCGTCAGCAGGGATCTCTATTCGAAGGAAGAACTGGTCGCCGAGATGGCGAACTGTTTTCTCTGCGGCGAATCAGGCATCAGGACCCCCACCGTGATCGAGAATCAGGCGGCCTACCGTTCCTCGTGGATCGGCGTGCTTCGAGCCTCCCCGCGGCTCCTGATCGCAGCTGCCGCAGACGCCGACGCGGCAGAGTTCATCGATCGCCATGGCCCTGCCGTTCGGCGATTTGATGCGAAGTTGACATCCCCCCCCCCTTGTATGGTTTTACATAAATCATCGCAGTTGCCATCGAATCGTTCGGGGCTGCGGGGCTTAGAATCATTATCAGTATCATGAGAAGGCCGGAGGAAACCCATGGCTGCATGGCGTCGAGTCATCATCGCCCTTGTTGCAGGATTATCGTTGCTCTTTCACCTGGGGGTGCTCCCGTTGTTTGCCGAAGACTCGTATGACGAGCAGGTCAAGCTCCTGAAATTGCTTCAGGGTTCGAAAGAAGAGATAACGAGGATTCTGACGCTGGCAAACACGGCCTACGACCATCAGGAAGCGATCGTCCGGCAGATGCAAGATCGATACGATATCGAGTCGAGCGGCCTCCAGGAACTGAAAAACCAGGCCCGGGCGATCGAACAGAAAATGGCCCGGGTCAGGGCGCCGTATGACCTGGCAGACGCTTATGCGGTATACAAGAAATCGCGAAAGACAGTCGAGGACTTCAAGGAATTTTACAGGGTGGTCCGGGGCAAGAATCCAGACCAGGCGACGATATCCCAGTATCATATCGAAGAGGTCATCCTCGAGAAGGAGATTCGCAACAAGGTTGCGGTCGCCATCGGTCCTGCGCTCATCGAAATCGGCCGCCTGATCACCTCCTTCGTCGATTTTGCGCGAAACGGTGCCCCAGGCACGATCCGGCTCAAGGAAGCCGTCGATCCCTCCGGGTTTCTCGAAGGTGCGAAAAAGCCCATCTTCAAGGGGCTGGCCAACCTTCAAAAGACCGCGATGGTCGCGAAAGACTCGATGGACCTGTATCAAACGTTCCCCCAGGTCCAGGAACTGGTGCATGGGGTGAGAGACGCGGCGCTGGAATTGGCGGACTTCTCCGGCATCATGCCCGAATCGACGAGAAAAATCCTCTGGGAAAAAAGCAAGAATGCATTGTATTACCTGCCGCAAGTCGGGATGATCCTTGTACAGAACAAGGTCAACGACATGGCATCATCGATGCTCGACCAGGCGAATGAAGCGTTGTACGGCACTCCGGATAGAGATAAGGCCTTTCGGGATTTTTCGGTGACGCTCGAATCGATCAACCAGGCCATCGCTCAGGTGGAGCCGCAGTTGGCCCAATTGTATAACGACGTTGCATCCGCCAGGAATGAGTTCGAGCGCAAAAAGTCGCGACTCGTCGCCATCACCAAGACCCTTTCCGACATCGACCAACGAATCAAAGACATCGAAGCGAAGATTACCGAGGAAAATACTCGAAGGCACATCGAGGCCACCAGGCAAGCGAATCAAGATGCCGAGCCGCCGAAAGGCGAACTCCTTCCCCCTTCCATCACGGAGTTTTCCGTCTCATCGAATGACCTCGCCATCGACGACGCGACTCGTGAACTGAAGCCTAACACAAGGCGAAACGCGCGGGTCTCCTACACCCTCATAAGAAGCGGCAGTGAAGGCGGCGTGAAATACATCGCCAATAGTGGCGGGTCTCTGAGTGCCGAAGGGGCAGTCGGCCTCGACGGTCTTGATATCATTCCGATAAAACCAGGCATCGGGAAGGTTCATCTGACCGCAGGCAAAGAGAAACAAACCATTACCGTTCGCGTATGGGGGGTCAAATCGCTCATCTTAGGTAGCCCGCAGACCATAAATCTGATCGTCGGCTTGGCACAGCGAGTATCCACGACGGTCATAGCGCAAGTCCAAGCCGCCGATGAGACCCAGGGCGAGAACATTCCCGTTCCAAGCGATATGATTCAGTTCAAGCAGACCGGTCCCGGAGCTGCTGTCATTTCCCGCACTTCGGATCGACATGCATTTGCGATTATGCCTGGTGAGGCTGTCGGAGTCGACAGGGTCACCATGTGGCTGAAATCGAACGAAAAGGGACCTCAGATCCAGTTCAACATCGCCAGCAGTTTGTTTCACCCCGTAGCAGTCATCAATCCAGGACTTGCAGCTCCGTCTACGTCTTCCGCGCAGAGCGTGATTTCCGCCGTCGTCGGTGAACCTGTAAAGTTCAGGGTTTTCGCCGAGGGAGGCGTCGACATGTCCGCCTACAAGGTGAAAATTACTCTTGGAGGCAATTATAAGAGCGCGTACAAACTCGCCCACTCGGAAAAACTCAGTCGGTCTGCCGGTGGCTGGGAAGCGAACGGCGCGATAACGATCGATCCCAGCACCGTCCCCCTCGATGCAAAGAATGCGAGTGTCGAACTGCCATTCGTCAACGGCAACATCGAGATTTTCGACGACCTGGGGCAGACGGTGTATCAGGCCGTTCTTCCAGACATCGTAGGGCATGCACGGATCACCCGCCTGACATTTGCGCAGAAACTCGGCTCTGGTGCGATTGGCATCATGGCAGCCGATCTGTTCGCGCCAGCGAAAAAGGAGCATTGGGATTTCGGAATCGGCCTTCAGATCGGCTCGTCCGACGGTCGAACGGCTTATTTGCCGCTCAACTTCGGCCTCCTCGATCAGCCTGGTTCGCCGTTCGCGCTCGAGCCGGATGGCGCCTTCCGAGCCGCTTCGCTCGAAAAAATGCAGACGATGGCGCCCTTCGAGAGCGGTCTGTTCAGAATCGGGGTTGCCCCGGCCATTCAGGCCTGGGCCAAGCGCGGCTGGCTGATCGACGGAACGAACGTTCTCAAACCCGACAACATGCAGGTGACGCTGAACGTTTTGCGTCTTATTCAAACGACGCTCGACAAGGGCACAATAACGGCTCTTCGTTGCCATGGCCCGGCGAACATGAGCGGTTTCAAGGTGCAATGGCGTCGCGTCGGCGATAAAACCGAAATGCGCGGTTTCGAGCGAAAGGGCGAATTTTGGGAAAGCACGTCGACGTTCTCCTCGGGACTGTGGACCGCCAAAGTGTTCAACGCCCAAGGGAAAGAAGTCGCCGAACTCGACGTCCGATCGGCCGCAAAGCTCGATGCAGAAAAGGATCTTCAGGCGTCTTTGGCCACGTCCGACATTTCGCCGGTTGAGCCCGGGAAAACGGTGGCCGTGCCGGTCGTCGTTACCTGCGCCCCGCAGGATATCGAGTCGCCGCACCGACTCATCTTCTCGACCACATCCGCAGAGAGCGGATTCAGCCGTTCCGAACTTTCGATCGGCCAAGGACCTCGAGGATACAAGGTATACGGCGTTCTCCAGGTCGGCCAAGCGGCGAGGCCCGGCTCGGTCATCCCCGTCACCGTTCGCCTCGAAGCCGAAAAGATGAAGCGTCAGTGGGAAGAGACGGCACGATTGAACATCAGTGTTTCGGTAAGCGGCCGGGAAGCGGCCGGGACTACCAGAACCCCAGCAGGTTTCGACGCGATACCTCCAGGCGGCACGGTCGAGCCACCTCCGGCCGGACCGGACCGAGCAGACGGTGGGTTCGACTGGGACTTCGAACTCGTCCAGGTGGTGCCGGGCCGTGGCAACAACCCGTTCGATGCGGTTGACCCGGTTGCCACCCATGCCGTGTCACTTCCGGGCGGTTCCACCGGCTCGAGAGAACCTGCCGAGATCATCCCGATTGGAAAGCCCGGAACTGGAACGGACACCGGCACTGGGACCGGAACTGGGACTGGCACGGGAACTGGCACTGGGACTGGCACCGGGACTGGCACGGGAACTGGCACTGGAACCGGAACTGGCACTGGCACCGGAACTGGCACTGGCACCGGGACTGGCACTGGCACCGGGACTGGCACTGGAACTGGGACTGGCACCGGAACTGGCACTGGGACTGGCACTGGGACTGGCATGGGTACAGCAGTCAGCGGTTCCATTGCATTCAATAACAACACCGGTCTTCAGACGTATTTTCCAGAAGCGCTGTTTGCGCTGATAGCCGGAATTGAGCTTGATCCTAACACCGGCAAGGGATATCTGCGCAACGATGGCTCTGGAAATGCCCTGATTCTTCAGACGCCGCCCGATGGAGACCTCGTTCCGTCGGATGAAATCATGATTTTCCCCGACTTCGGTAGTATCGCCCAAGGCGGAAGTTGGGACTTCGAAACCAAGAACTTCACTTCTTCCTTCAACCCAATGAGCGGAGCCCCCTGCATCCGCACCGGCCAAAGCTACACGATCAACATGGTATCGGTGGCCGGCCGCAGAGTGCGTCTGCAGTTGCGTGTCAATTCGAACGGGAAGGCTCCGGCCGACCGCAGGGCGGGCGGCGATCTGACCCTCGTCATCGAAAGTTCGGAGGTGCTCCAGTGAATCGTTCACATATAATTATATATATACTATTTATCGCATTCATTACGATCGGCATCGCGAACGTTTCTGATGCGTCTTTTCGCAGTCTTCAGCCGGTTGCGGCGCCGCGTGAAACATGGTCATCGGATCGTCAGGCCACGGGTGCGCTCCCGGGGGAGGACACCGAACGTTTGGCGCGCGAGGCGCGCGCCCGGTCACCTCAGCTTGCTCGGGAAGCCATGCAGAGGCTGGTGAACTCATGGAATCAAGGGGACACAGCACGCTTTCTCAGTCCCTCGTTCGTCGATCGCGACCGTTTCCTCACCAGCTGGGACGGTCAGGTTCCGCGCGATGCGCGTATTCGCCTGCTTTCGGTGGAAAGCGCCCAGGCCCTCGACCAGGACAACCGCATCGAGGGCTCTCCCCCAACGTCCCTGCATGTCAGCACGCGCGTCTCAGTCCGGGCAACGACCCAGATCGAATTCAACGATCCGGCCCTCGGGTTTCAGCGTCGCGAAGGGCGTAACGAGTATTTCTTCGTCATCCGTCAGCGGATCCCGCTGAACCTTGGGAAGTGAGGCTGCCACATGAAAGCATCGAATTTCGATACCCGTCCTGCGGCTCGCCTTGGCTCTCATCGCCCGATTCTTGCCCTCCTGTTTCTGCTGCTCGCCTGCGCGGCCGGGGCCGCCGAACCAGGGGAGTGGCACCTCATCGGCGACACCATGCTCAGGACAGAGGAATACCGCTCGCTCGGCGACCCGAATTCCGCCCCGTATCAGAACACCGGTCGCCATACGTATCAGAACCTCGCGCTTCAGTTGTCTCAGGAGAACACCCCCTACGACCGCTGGCTAATAGAATATGCTGGCTTATGGAATAATTCTTTCTATCGCAGTCGCTATTGGGGTGGTGAGACGGAAAGATTCAGGCTGGTTCGTGAAAAAGGTGATTCAGGTCTTCCCTACCGTCTAGAAGCTGGCGATATCTATGCGAGCTTCAGCAGTCGCACCTTCCAGCGTTCGCTCAAGGGCGTCATTCTCGACCTTCAGCCGAAACCGCAGGGGGATGTGAGCCAGTCGATGCAAATTGTCTACGGTCGATCACAGCCGGACTGGAAGTATCTCCACGAGTCAGATGACGCCAATCTCGGATTTTCCTGGCTGTATCAGAACGAGAGCCGTTTCCGTGCGGCTCTCAGTTCCGTCTGGAATACCCGGGATGCCGATCCGTCAGTGGGGGCACTGGAGCGCAGGCAGAATACCACGGGGCTCGCTTTCGAACATCGGATCGGCGACAGCGCAACGCTCGAAGGTGAGCTCGCCAGGTTCGTCGGCGACCACGACGGAGTTTCCGGGCCAGCAAGCGGCCTCGACCACGACGACTGGGGACGGTTCCTCCAGTTGATCGGCGGCCGACGGGATTTTCAGTACCGGTTGAGTCACGAGTCGCAGGGCGGCGATTTTCGGCCCGTGGGCGGAAGCGTCGCCGCCGACAGGCGCTCCTGGGAAGGGTTTTTCACCTGGAACCTCGAGCAAGGCAGAAGCGCCGTTTTGCGCCTCCAGCGTTTCCAGGACGCCTGGGAGTCTGATAATGCCCGCTGGACCAACCTTTCTGGTCTGACCCTCAGGGGCCCCGTCAATCACGAGAAGCGCATCACGGGCGGCATCAACTTGTATTCCGAGATGTTCTATGATGACAAGGACACTGCTCGCACCTCGACGCGCGGGCTGAATGTGGATCTGAGCCGCATCTATTCAGACCGTCTCACGGTCCGCCTCGGCTGGGCCCTGCGCACGTTAGACAACGCCAAAAACGACATTGGCGACAATCGCCTGAACCAGCTCACGGCTGGATTCGATAGGGCCGTCGATATTTCTTCGTTCGCAGGGCGGTTTGCCTTTGACGTCGGACAGCGTCTCATCGATGCCGGCGGTGAGCAGAGCCGGGAGTGGTTTCCCGCGCTGGGCCTTTCCCTGCACCGCCGGGAGCACGACCTTGGATTCTATTACCGTTTTCAGCGTCATGACCGACCGAATCCTCTTCGTGTCGACGTCGACACGGCGGATCTCACGACCCGGTATTCCTGGCGAAAGGGAGACCACCAGTTCGGCATCGACTACCTGCAGATCAGGCGTCACGACTCGAACGGTCTCTGGACTCGGGCCCATCAGACGTCATTCTGGTATCAATATGCCTTCGACACCATGCTCGGCCGCCGAACCGCACCGCTCATGGTCGCATCGGCCGACGGGGTCGCCGCCCCCGCTGGCCGGGTCGATATCTGGAGAGGTCTGAAGCTCGGCGCCGATTATGCCGAAAGCATGATTGCCGCCCGCTCAGCCCTGGGGAACGAATCGCGCCAATGGAACAGATATTCCGTGTTCGAGGGCACCTTCATCGACGAGATCGCCCAGCGGCAACGCTTGGTTTTGTCAGGGAGTGACGGTCGCCTCGAGCGTCTGACCATTCTGATAGACGCCGATTCGCTGACCGGACTCGACGTCTATGAGCGGGTTCGACGGGGTTTGCTCAACCGCTACGGCGCGCCGGCCGAAACATACGAGTTCGGAAAGCCGAGCGCAGATGTTGCCGCGGACGTTCAGCTCGGCCAGGTCATCAGGGCGATGGAATGGCGCCTGCCCGACGGCGTGTTGCGCCTGACCATGCCCAGGAGACTTGACGGGCGCCTCAAGATCGAAGTGTCGCTTGCCGACTCCTTCCCGCCCCTGCGCAACAACGACTGGGGTCTCGACCTGCCTGACTGATATTCAACTACATCTGTACTCTTATCCCGACCATCCCGCCGGCGGGCCTCTGGCATTCGGAGAGGTTCACTCGCCGGACGGGTGATCGGATAGCTGGTATGAACGTTGGATATTCCCCATGGAATGTCATCTTGTGTTCGCCTGTAACGGCCTGACTCGAGGAAAGCATCTCTTGCCGTCCGGCTATTGTAGGGAATGATCGAGTGGATGAATCTTCAAGATTCCCCCCTATAGCAAGGGTTCACCTCGCTGTCAACTCTACGCCTTACCAGGCTGTGGATACTGCTCAGCTCACAAGTAACACGACAATCACTCGCATGCTCGATACCGTTCGTGCTGCTCCTATCGAAGCACGTGTGCTCTCGCCCTTCGACAGGCTCAGGGCGGACGGGAGCATCATGTCGATGCGGATATAATATATATTGCAGTTGATACTATTGAGTCCTGCATATCAAAAACCAGCTTCGTGTCTCCGTTCGTGCTGAGCTTGTCGAAGCACGAACAGCCAACTTGCCGATGATTCCTCATTTTGCCCTTCGACAGGCTCAGGGCGAACGGGTAGTATTCATTCTGCAGGAATCAATAGTCGTCCAACACCTGAGACGCATAGTAGTGCTTCATATAGTTGCATCTCCTTGCAGCAAGGCTGATCTGACAAGTGAAGCTTGTGCGGCGTCAGATGACGATTTCGAGGAAATCGCCGGTGGTGAAGAAGCCTTTGCGGAGGCCGGTGAGGCACCAGAAGCAGAAGTCTTCGGAGTTCTCGAGGGTACAGCGGGTATCCATGGCGGCGTTGATGCGTCTTTCGATGTTGTCTCTCGACGAAAGGCGCTCCGGCATGGGGACGGGGACGAGGTGATCCTCGGTGTGGCCGCGTTCTCGGGCAAGCTCGAGGAACTGCGTGAAGGTCAGTTCGGTGACCACCGATTTGTTCTGACCGGCGCCAGGGCGGCCGGCGGTGATGAAGACGAATCCCCAGCCGTCCGCACTGCGTTTCATGACGGCAAAGGGGTTCCGCGAGCCGAGGAACGAGCCGTCGTCGAAACAGACCATCAGGTGGTCGATGCCGGGGATCATATATTTGCCCGCAAATGCCGACGCTCTGATGTTCGCCGAGCACTCTCTCTCCGTCCTGTGAAGTTCCTCCTTCACCATGTGTATATCATCAAGTATTTTCTGCCGGTCAATGACGTCCTCCGTAACAGCGGCGTCCGCGGAGCGCTCGATTTTTCCTTTTTTCCTGATGAAACTGATCTTTTTCAGTCGTTTGGCGTCCATTTTCGTTCTCCTGTCGAAGTATTTGAAGGCCTACAGAACGAACATAGCCGCTTTAGTATAGAATGTAAAATTGATAGTTGTTATTTCACGTATCGAAACCTGTTATACTTCCCGCAGAATTCGTATCACCCGGTCACTGTCAGGAGAGGCGTATGGATCTCAGGCTTTTGCGATTTTTTCACTCCGTCGCGCGCATGAAGAGTTTCACAAAGGCTGCGGACGCCCTGGCCATTTCCCAGCCGGCCCTGAGCCAGGGGGTGAAGAATCTCGAATCCGAGCTCCACTGCAGGCTGTTTGTCCGGGGAAAGACGCTCCAACTCACCGCTGAAGGGGAGAAGCTCTACGCCCACTGCGAAGAAGTGTTCCAGGTTCTCGAGAAGATCGTCGACGATATCGCCAACGCAGGAAATCCGCGCAAAGGCGCCATCAAGGTCGGGGTTCTCGAAAGCGTCCTGATGTACTGGCTACCGAAGATTCTCGGGGAGTATTTTCAGAAGCATCCGGGCGTGACGATCGCTTTCGAAAAGGCCGAAACGACGACCATCGAAAGCGGCGTCATCGACGAGAAGTTCCACCTTGGAATCATCTCGAGACCGGCTTTTTCCCGCAAACTCGACGAAGTCGAACTCGGCTCGTTCCCGCACAAACTCGTCGTCTCCAACGCGTTCACGGATGACATCGAAACGCTCGCATCCCGGCTTCCCCTGTATCTGCTCGGCACCTGGCAGGAACAGGCGCTGACATCGGGAACCACGCTTTTCGCGAGAATTCCCGACGTTCAGCGGCTCAATCCCATCAACTGCGCCGGCCTCGTGCGCCAGATCGTCGCCAACGGGCTGGGCATGGCCGTACTGCCGTCCTATATCGTCGGACCGGACCTGCGAGTGATCGAAGAGTTCCCCCAGATGCGGATGCGCCTGCACCTCATCCGGAGGAAAAGCCGACGGCCGGCTCCAATTGCCGACCAGTTCGCCGCTTTCATAGAACAAAGCGCACGCTCATAATCCGGTATCACGTCCCCCGAATTCGGAGAGCGACGGCGGCATTCCGGGGTTGGAATGCCGCCGTTCGGTTCAGTGGATCAGAAGTTTTTGAGGGTTTCGATGCGGCTGGTGAGGGCTTCGGAGGAGTTCTGGGAAGCGGCGAAGCGGAGCTGGTCGGCGAGGCGGGCGGCCAGGGGGCGGAGGGCGGCGCGGCTCTGGGAATCGGCTGCCCGGCTGATGAACTCGTCGACGATCGTCGTGTCGCCGGCTTCGAGCTGTGCGGCGGCGGCGGAGGTTAGGTCGGCGGTGAGACCTTCGAGGGTGATGCAGGCCTGTTCAGCGGCCTTCGGGTCGTTGAGAGACTCGGCGGCGGTCGTGTAGGCGGCGATCAGCTCGGTGGCGCGAACGGTGCGGCGGCCGCGAGCGACGGCGGGGGCGGCGGCGCCCTGGTCGGTGACCTTCAGGATGTAAGGGAGGCCAGGAACTTTGGCGTAGGCTGCATCGGCGAGGCCTTCGGGGGCCTGGGCCAGAACGATCACGTTCAGCGTGTCGAAGGCTTCATCGGCGGGCACGGCGAGCGAGCCGGCGAGGATCTTCCCTTCGTTGTAGGGGGCGAGCTTCATGAACTCGATCTTCGGAGCGGCGGCGTCGCGGCTGTTCGAGAGGACGGCGGCGACCACGAAGCTGTTGGTCTTCTTGTCGCCGAAGTCGGCGGCCGGGCCGGCGAACTCGACGGTGAGGGCCTTGTTCAGCTTCGAGAGGTCGGCCTTGTAGGTGTCGGCGCTCCAGAGGAAGACCTTGTCCTTGATTTCGGCCGGCAGGGCCGAGATCGTGCCGGCGGCAGGCAGGCGGAGCTTGTTGAGCGACTCGTCATAGGCGTACTGGCCCTTGTCGAGCTTCGGGTCGTTGATGAAGTTGGCGACCATGAACTCGGTGAAACTCGAGCGAAAGTCGGTTCCGAACTGCTTCAGTGCCTTGTCGAAGCCGGCGATGCCCTGGGCTTCGTCGGCCACGAGGGTGTTGAAGAAAGCGCGGCGATCGGCGTCGCTCTTGAGGTAGCGGTTCATCAGGTAGTAGCCCCACAGGTAGACCTGGCCGTAATTGGCGACCGGGCTTTCCTGGGACCAGGCGGTCAGGCTGTTGTCGGGGCTCTGCATGTAGCTCTTGATCTGGCCGGCGTGGCCGAAGCCGCACAGGTAGGGGGCGATCTGGGAGCAGCACTCGTTGACCCACGAGCGCTCGCGCGGATCGTGGATGAAGTGGATCATGTGCTGGAATTCGTGGGCGACGATCGACATGTAACGGTCTTGAGTCGGGTCGGCGGGGTTGATGTCGAGGTAGAACATCTCGCGCTCGTTGCTCTTGACCGGAACGTCGGCCGGGATCTGGGACTGGAGGAACTCGTCGCCGGCGAAGAAGTAGCCGCCCACGTAGCCGGCGTTCCCGTTCGGATCGTAGCCGTCCTTGATGTCGAACATCAGCAGGGTGATGCGCTCGTCACCATCGACGCCGGGCTTCCATTCGGAGCCGAAGGCGGAGGTGTCGGTCGGGTAGATCGTGGTGTCGAACGAGGTCTGGACCTTCGCGACGGCGGCATCGGCAACCGTCTTGCCCTCTTCGACGAAGACGTAGCAGTGGACGCCGATCGCCTTGAGGACGGCGCGGGTCTGCTCGAATTTATTTTCAGCGATATTTTTTGTCCAGAACGTCTCGACGTCTCCGACCTTGTACTGTTTTGGGGTAGGCTCGGGAGCGCGGTGGCGGCGGGCATGTTCCTTGCGGGTCTCGAGCTTGACCTTCTTCACGAGCTTTTCGACCTGGGGCTGGAAGGAGTGGGTCGCGTCGAACCAGGCGTTCCTGTCGGCCGCACTGGCCGGAGTGGAACTCATGATGAACATGGCAACCGCCATTGCGAGGAGACCGGTTATCTTCTTCATACTCGTTCGCTCCCGTTCTGGTTGAGTTGGGGAATTTTACGCAACTCTCATACCATACCGTGGTATTCGAGGAAGTCATCTTTCGGAGCGGGTTTGCATTCACAGCCACCGGCGCCATCGCCGAAAATCAGTCACCTTTCAAGCTGATTTTCCGGCAGAGAACGAAATTCGCCGTGAGATGAAGGGGTTCAAACCTGAATGTGAGCTCGTCGCCCGGCCCGCAGACATCGCACGAACGATTTCCACCGTCTCGCTATCCCCTGGGTTCTTCGCGGTAGATGCCGGCAAGACCTCATGACAGCAACACCGCTTCCAGACAGGACATCTGAAATGGCCGGGATAAATCATTCGGGCGTCCGGGAACCTATTCTCAGATATTCGGGTCTATCATCTATGAACTTCACCCAACCCGTTTTCTCTTCTGGGATGGCCATGGGTGATCACGATTCGCCCGGAATGAATTTGAAACTGATGAACTGGTCCTGCATGCTTTGTCAGAGCCGGAAATTTATGATATTACGGATGGAGATCAAGAACGGATTCAAAACCTATGAGCAAAAAGAATTTTTACGATGTACTGGGCGTGAAGCAGGATGCGACCCAGGACGAGATTAAGCGGGCTTTCAAAACCCTCGCCAAGAAGCATCATCCCGACGCCAACAAGGGCAACAAGCGGGACGAGGAAAAGTTCAAGGAAATATCCGAAGCCTACGACACGCTCGGAAACCCCGAATCGCGCAAGCGCTACGACATGGAGCAGTCGGGCGGCGTCGATTTCGGCGGCGGGTTCGGCGGCGGGTATCCGGGCGGCCACGAGGGGTTCGAGAGCGCCGAGGACCTCCTGCGGCGCGTCATGGGAGGGCGCGGCGGGTTCCGGGGCGGGTTCGGCTCGTTCGGGGGTTTCGCCGACATGTTCGGCGGAAACGAGTATGACAACGATGCGGCGAATCTGAAAGTTCCGCTCGGGATCGCCTGTACCGGCGGGAAGATCCAGGTCTCGGGGCTTCCGGGCGGCTCGCAGACGGTGAATATACCTGCCGGTATAGAGGACGGCGCCGTCCTGAAGATTCACACGCAAAGCGGCCCGTTTCGGCTTCGCATCAACATCGAGAACGAGCCGCCGTTCCGGCTGAAAGGCAATGTCGTCCAGACCGAGATCACGATCAACCTGGCCCAGGCGATCCTGGGAAGCCGCATCAAGCTGCGGTCGCCGCGCGGCGAGGACGTGATCCTGACGATCCCGGCCGGCACCCAGAACGGCGACACCCTTCGGCTGCGCGGCCAGGGCCTCGGCACCGGCGATCTGCACGTCAAAATCGAAGTGCAGATTCCGAAAAAGCTCGACGACGAACAGCTCGAGCTGTTCAAAAAGTTCGCCGAATCGGCCGGCATGCGGTTTTGACGTGTCGGGGGTGCGGAATTTTCAACGCACCACAGAGACAAGATTTTTCGAGATGCGAGTCAGGGGCGGGTTTGAAACCCGCCCCTGCGCATGTGCGCGGAGATACCCGGGGAAAGGTGATTCTGGGGCGGAATTCGGGTATTATGGGTGGCAATCGTGTGATGCGAGCAATTTTCAAGGGGAGACATTATGAGCGAGACACCGAAGACCGATTTGCTGCCCGAGGGTGAGGGCATCATCTGCCCGAGCTGCGGCAGATTCGTTGGGGCGTACGAGCGGTGCCCGCACTGCCAGACCGTCGTTCATAAACGGCTGCCGATCATCTACATCAAACGGTTCGCCGTGTTCGGGTCGGTCATCGGCCTGATCCTCATGTGGTTCGCCGCCCTCCAGCGCGAGGTGCCCCTGCAGAAGATCGGCGAGATCAAGCCGCAGCACAACATGGCACTCGTGCGCTGCGTGGGCAAGGTAACCGGCATCCGGGTCATGGAGGACAAGAACAATTTCCAGATCAAGCTCGACGACGACACCGGCATGCTCACCCTGTCGGGGTTCGACAAGCTTCGGAAGTTCCGCGAGTATTTCAAGGACCGTTTCCCGGCCGAAGGCGACCTGATCGAGGTCACCGGCAACCTGAGCATCTCCGAGAAGTTCGGCGAGTCGATGTTCGTTTCCGATCCGCGCCGCATCAAGATTCTGAAGAAGTTCGAAGCCGAGCCGGCGACGATCGAGAACATCGACCTCGACTCGCGCGGCGCGGTGTTCCGGGTGCGGGTAACGGTCGCGGCGACCCGTAAATACCGTGTCGGCACGAACATCACGGTCAAGGACGACACCGGCTCGATGGATCTGAACGTGTTCGACAGCGAAATGGACAAGATCGCCGACCCGAAGCTCGCGAAAGCGCTCGTCGAGGTCGGCAACGAGTTCGAGCTCGTCGTTCTCGTCGATGCCTACAAGGGCAAGCCCCAGCTGCGACTCCACCACCCGGAGCGCGCCGAGTCGATCAAGAAGATCGCCGGGGCAGCCGCCGCCCAGAAAACGAAAGAGCCCCCGGTGCTGAAGGCGATCGAGGTGCGGGAAGAGCGCGTGCGCGAGATCGTCACCGTCGTCGGCCGCGTCGAGCGGTCGAAGGAGTTCGCCTTCGGCACGAGCGTCGACATCGCCGACGAGACGGGCACGGTCAACGTCTGGCTGCGCGAGAACGTCCGCAAGACCGTGACGCCCGACCTGTTCAAGACGGGCGCCACCCTTCGCGTCACGGGCGAAGTCGGCAAGTTCAAGGATCGCCTGCAGATCCTTCCCGCTTCGGATGCCGATCTGAAGGCCGAGGCCGCGCAGGCGGCACCCTCCCCCGCTCCGGCAGCGACTCCGGCCGCCGCTTCCGACGCCGCGCCGGCTGCCGTTCCCCAGGGCGAGTAGGAGGATGGCGGCGATGGAATTTTTCACGATCCTCGGGTATACCCTGCTGGGGACGCTGGTCGGAGCGGTGTTTTCACTCTTCCCGTCCCTTCACATCTACAACGTGGCCGGCATCGTGCTCGTCCTGTGGACCTACCTGGGCGACTCGATGCAGCACGCGGCGGTGGGGCCGTTCTTCATCTCGATGATCACCGCCTTCGCCTTCATCAACACGATCCCGATGACGTTCTTCGGGGCACCCGACGAGTCGGCGCAGGTCACGATCCTGCCGAACACGATCTACTTCATGAACGGCAAAGGCTACGAGGCGGCCGTGATTCAGGGTCTGGGCGCGCTGATCGGCGTTTTCCTGATGATCGCTCTCACGCCGTTGTTCTATTACGTGCTGCCCTACGTCGACGTGGTGCTGTCGGCACACATGCACTGGATCATCCTGCTGATCGTCGTCTACCTGGTGCTGAGCGAGTGGCCGAAGGGCTGCGGGTTCGGCACCACTCGGCTCGACCGGTTCAGCGAGGCGATGGGTAACGTGTTCGCCGGCTTGTTCACCTGGGTCGTGTCGGGCATTCTGGGCATCATCATTCTGTCGAAGAGTATCATCACGCACGAAATGGGATTCCAGAACATCATGCCGGTGTTCGTGGGGCTGTTCGCGATTCCGTCGATCCTGCAGAACCTGGTCTCGACGCGGCAGGTTCCGAAGCAGCACATCTGCACGGACATCGACGTGACGGCCAACGACATTGGGAAATCGGCATTCGTGGGCACGGTTTCGGGCGCGATCTGCGGCTACGTGCCGGCCATCACGGCGGGCATCGGCTCGATCATCGCGTCGCACGCCACGGCCATGGGCTTTTCGGCACGCGGCGACGTCCTGTTCATACTGGGCGGGGCGATCACGAAGTTCCTCTACTACGTCGGCGCCTTTCTGCTCATCTTCGTGGTCACACCTCTCACGCCCGCCGGCGTCGGAAAAGGGGGCCTCAACATCATCCTGCGACCGATTTTTACGGCCGAGCCAGGCGATTACCTGATGGGCATCTCGGTCATTCTCGTTGCGGGCGGCATCTCGTTCTTCCTGCTGCTGTGGCTGTCGCGGTGGGTGCTCTCGTGGGTCGCCGACGTCGATTATCACGATCTGTATTGGGCGGCGTTCGTCGCGATCACGGCCCTCGTCGCTGCCCTGACAGGGTTCCCGGGGCTGTTCACGATGTTGGTCGGGACGGCGATCGGCTGCGTTCCGGTCTTTTTCCACGCGCGCAGGAGCAACTGCATGGGCGTGCTCCTGATTCCCATCTGCCTGAATATGGCGGGGTACGGCGACCAAGTCGCCGCCCTGTTCGGGCTCCTGTAGGAGGGAAGGCATGAAAGGTCTGACGCATTTCATCAGCGGCGTGACGCTGGCTTCCTTTTTCGCTCCCGCCGTGGCCGCCGCCGCCCTCACCAAGAGCGGGAATCCCGACGCGAGCGCCTCGTTCATTCTCGTGCTCGGCGGACTGTACGGCATTCTGCCCGACACGTTCGACTTCAAGCTCGGCCGGTTCTTCGCGAAAGAAGACGTGACGCTCGAGTTCGACCCGAACAACCCCGATCCACAGGACATGGCGAACCAGGTCGGCCAGGCCATCGACAAGGCGGCCGTCGAGGGGAAGTTCATTCAGATCCAGTATAACCCGATGCGCATGGGGGCCAACCTCTGGCGGCAGTATGTCGTCAGCTACGACGGAGAAAAGAATGAGGTTTCGGTCGTGATAAACGAGATCGTGAACACGTCCCAGCTTCCTTTCCCCGGCACCGAGCCGCCCCCGGACAAGCGCATCGGCATCTACAAGCTGAAGAACACGGTGTTTCTCGAGAAACGTCCGAAGCCCACCGGCGTCGATATCCTGTCTGGCCCGATGATGGGCTACGAGACGAAAGTGGTCGACGGAAAGAACGTCACCTCGGTCGAGTTTCTGCCCTGGCACCGCACCTGGAGCCACAGCTACGTTCTTGGCCTGTTCCTCTCCGTGATCGCCTGGCTGATCGCCTGGTGGTTCGCGCTCGAGAACTGGTGGCTCTACGGGCTCGTCTCGTTTCTCGGGTATGCGGTACACATCACCGAAGACCTTACCGGCCACATGGGCGGTTCGCTGATCTGGCCGTTCAATCCGAAGCGGTTCGACGGTTACTGCTTGTTCAAGGCATCCGACCCGCGCACGAACTTCACCGTCGTTTACACCTGCATGAGCATCCTGATCTTCAACCTCGACCGGTTCACCTTCGCGCAACCGGTCATTCCCCTGCCCTGGTATTCGTATTTCTTCTTCGTCGCGGTCATTCCCCTGGCGATCTACCACGTCATCTACGCCTGGGCGGAGGCCCCGATCGTGAAGGAAGGGGTCGCGCAGGCCGAGTCGCTGCTGGCCCGGCACAACGCCGCCCGCAACGAAGAGGCGATCGCCGAACAGGACAGCATCACGGGATAACGTTCTCCACTCGCACGAATGGTATCGGGCAGTCACCCGATACCATTATTATGTACATAACTATTATATGGCTCCTATCGGGCGGGTTTCAAACCTGCCCCCCCTACAGGAGATTGCGATGGGATGCGACATCAATGAACGAGTTTGAACGAAACCACATCGTTCTGGCGGAGGCGGGCGGTTCGCGAACCGCCCCTACGTCGGATGGTTGCCCTTCAACACGTAGGGGCGGGTTTGAAACCCGCCCCACAGGAGATTTCAATGGGTCGTGGAATTGATCAGTCGGCGAGGCGCCAGCGTTCGGTGCCGTCTTTTGTGAAGGTTTCGATGAGGAAGGCGGCCTTCATTTTCTCGAGGGCCTTGTTCAGTTCGCCGCCGCCGACGTTGGCAAGGTTTCTGAGGTTCTGGGGGGGCAGCGGGCCGTCGTCGAGAAGTTTCTGGATTTTCGAGCAGACAAACTCGGACAAAGTTTCCTTGATCTTCTTCTCGTATTCGAGCGCATAGTCGCGGCCGATGCTGTAGGGCTTCACGTCCTTGCCGGCGTGCTTGTCTTCGTAGCGGTTGTTCCAGAGGAAATCGAACTCGGCGAGGTAGCGGTCGATGACGTCTTTCCCGTAGGGTGTGGCGGCGTCGAAGATGACGGCATCTTCCATGTTCCGCTCTTCGGCCGATGCTGACCAGTTATACGACCCGGTGATGATCTTCTGGTGATTGACGATCAGGAACTTGTGATGCAGCAGCGGGGCCCGGAAGTGATCCTGGGCGACCTCCTTGAGTTTTGCGTCGTAGGCGTAGGAGTTCGCACGAAACTTGTACCGAATCTCGATGTTCGTCAGCTTCTTCTCCTTGATTTTTTCCTCGATGACGGGCGGCATGAGTCCACGGCGATCGGGGCCAGAGAGAAGCATCGAATGATCGAAGAAGAGGCGGAAACGCGCTCCCGGATTCTTCTCTGCGACTTCGAGGATCTTGTTCGCGATGCGCGAATGGGTAAAGCTGAACATCGCGACCTCGACGCTTCCGTCGGGCTTCACCTCGTCGAGGAGGCTGATGATGCGCTCGTCGATCGCCGTCATCGTGCCGGAGGCCGTCGGTTCTATATTGAAGAGTATTTCAAACTCGGGACGCTTCTCGATTTTTACGGCCGGCTCGGAGGCGACGACGTTCGTTCCGGGCTCGGAGTATTCGTTCCAGAGACGCGCGAACTGGGACGCCCAAACAAGGGCCGTATCGGTGCTGTTGTTGTAGAAGATGCGGTTCTCGGCGTAGATTTCATCGGAGCTGGGGCAGATGTTGGCCGAGCCGCCGAACGAGGTCGTCGGCGGGGCATTGCGGTCGTGATAGATGATGCCGAACTTCTGATGCATCGTTCCGATGATTTCCTTGCCGTCGTCGAGCACGCGAGTGCGCTTGTATTTCTTCATGACGGCAGGAGTCACGAGCTTGACCTGGAAGTCGAACGGCCGTTTTTCCTCGGCCGCCTTGCGTGCGACCTTGTCGACGGTGGTGGTGAAATCGCGGACGGCCTCCTGCGTCCAGTCGGCGCAGTTGTCGAGGAGAATCCGGACCTGGAGGCCGTCCTGCAGAGCCCGGTCGAGCAACAGTCCGAGAATGTCTCGGTGCGCGAAGTTATACATCGCGATCTTCACCGAACCGGATGCGGGGGTTCTCTTGATAACATCGATCAGAGCGTTGTTGAGGCCAAGCGGTTGTTCCTTGCCGTCGATCGTGATCGTGCGGCTGTTGTTCGACGGTGCGAACCCGCCGAGCGGCGAGAGGCACACCAGAACCTCGAGTGCTGCACCCTGCATCGTGCAAAAAACCATCAGCAGGAGCAGAACCGACATCATCCGGAGTTTCTTCATCATCTTCCTCCTCGATGCCGCGTATGCGGCCGGTGTTATGGAGAAAGCATACCATGACGTATCCGAGAGATACAGCCACACCGGGAACCGGGATATTCGATGAGCGGGGCAGACGATTCGCGAAACGCCCTATTGAATCCCGCAGAATGAAAATCATCCGCTCGCCCTGCGCTCGTCGAAGGACGGGAGGCTTCATGTTTCGACAGGTTCACCACGAACGGGAACCCAGGGAATCGATTACGGGAATAGGTTGTCGTGCTTCTTGTAAGACGAGTAGGAATTGGAATTTCGGAAGAAGGTGTCATGGTTTTTTGAGAGCGTCGGAGGGTATGGTAAAATGCGTGTATGACTACGCAGCGCATACGTGTGATTGCCTTGTGTCTGGCAGTGTTCGCCGGGGTTGCCGGGGTCGATGCGACCACTCTTTCGCAACCGCTGGCGGGCGTTTCGATCGTCCTTGACCCCGGGCATGGCGGATCGGATCCAGGCGCCGTCGGGAAAAACGGGCTCAAGGAGTCGGAGACGAATCTTCGGGTCGCCCGGTATCTCGCGAAGCTTCTCGAATCAGACGGGGCCCGCGTTGTCCTGACCCGGAACGCCGACATTTTCCTTTCCCTGCCGGCGCGGGTCGAGATCGCCAAAAAGGAAGCGCCCGACCTGTTCGTTTCGATCCATCACAACGCCTCCCTGCGGCCGAACGCCCCGAACAAGGGCGAGATCTACTTCAACGCCCTCGACCGCGGCGTTCCGCTGACCGTCGGTTCGCGCATGCGCGACCGGCTCCAGGAAAGCAGCATCGGCACTGGTACGACCGTTATTCCGGGAGGGTTCTACGTTCTTCGCGAAAACGAGATTCCGGCCGTCCTGACCGAAGCCGCGTATATATCTGTACCGGAAATCGAGAAGAAGCTCAGGACAGGCCGTGCGCTCGTCGACCAGGCACGGGCTTTCCAGCTGGCGATTCGCGAGGCGTTCGAGATCCCGCCCCTCCGCCTCGAAGTTGTCGGAAAAAAACCGTCGGTCGTCAGTACGCCGTATTTCCAGCTTCTTGTCTCGTCGTCACGGCCCATTGCGAAGCTCGAGACGCGCATGGAGCCAGCGTTCAAAGCTGGGTTCACGCTGGACATGATTCCGGCGTTCGGGCATGTATACACCCTTTCGAACACCCAGCCGATCGAAAGCGGCGAGTATACCCTGTTGCTGTCGGGAACCTGCGTCGACAGGGGCAGATCGCCGCTCGTGCGCATTCCTCTGAGCGTGCAGCTGCCGGTCGAATCGGCCGTCATCCTTCCCGTGGTCCCCTATATCCCCGAGGGGTTCGCAGGCTCGTTCCCGGTCACGATCCAGATGCTCGACTCTCTCGAGCGGCCGAACCAGCGCCGGATCGAGTTTTCCCTGACCTGGATGGGCAGGCGCATCGACGGCACGACCGGGCCGGACGGCCGGGCCGGCGTCGTTATTCCTTTGAGCGGCGCCGAGCGGGCCGGCTTTTCGCTCGAACTCCATGCAGACGGCAGGAAGGTCGCCGTCATGCCGATCGCGCTGAAAGCGGCCGACGAGCAGTTCGTGATCGGGCGCGTCGTTTCGGCGGCGACCGGCGCAGGAATCGACCGTATGACCGTATCAGCCGACAACCGGCAGACGGCGCTGACGAACCCGGATGGGTATTTCGCCCTTTCGATGCCGATGCGCGCGTTCAATATCACCATGAATATCAACCCCACGACGGGATATCTGCCGGGGACGTTTCGCCACAAGACGGACGGGAAGAACGTGCAGACGCCCCTGATCACGCTCACGCCCCGCGCTCCCGTCCTGCTCGGCCGGCGGATCGGGATCATCGCCCAGCGAGAACAGGATCCCTGGGTCCGCCCCCTTGTCAAGGCCCTGATGCAGGGCGGCGCCCGCGTCCGTCGGCTGCCGACCGGCAGTGGTATGCATCCCGAGCACGATGCAATCACGACGGCAAATCTGGAGGGCGGGTATGACCTGCTGGTCGCGATGAAGCCCGGCGCCGGTACGACGGTGGAACTGCGACACTACCACCGGAGCAAGGTCGGGAAAGCCCTCGCCCTGGCCGTCGTGAATGCGATGGGCAGGCAGGGCGGCGTCAAAGCGTGCGCCGGTTCCGACTACGAACTCGGCCATACCGGGACCCCCGCTCTCGTCGTCCAGACGCCGGCCCATGCCATAGAAAGCCTGCCGTCCGCCCTCGCCACGGCCCTGATCGACGCGCTTCCCACGGTGTTCGAGCCCAGGTGACCCGGTCCCGTTTTTCGATCCTCTGACGATCGAATCGCCCGCCGGATATCCGGCGGGCGATTCGTTTTATTCTATTTCTTTCATTATTTTCCCGGTGTCGGCGGAACAGGGCCGCCCGCCGTTACGGGACCTGGTGCAGCAACCGGCGCGCCCGATGCCACGACGGGCGCTCCAGCCGCGGATGAAGCATGTGCGGCAACGGAAGCCGAAGCGCCGACCGGAGCTGCCGGTGTCGCGACCGCCACCGGCGCAGCCGAAGCCGCTCCCGATGCCACCAGATGCGCGACGACATGTGCACCGCTCGCCTTCTCATCGGCCGGCGGCTGGATTTCCGCCTTTGCCAGCGAGGCGCCTGGCATCGGGGTGGGGATCTTCGCCTCCGCGGCGGCCTCCGCCCTCGTTGCCGCCCTGTATGCCGCCGTTCCGTCGTCGGTCTTCTCGCCGCCCGCCTTGCGCCCCGGCTTGAACGGGTTCACATCGGGCAGTTGGTTTGCCTCGGGAAGCATCTCTTCGGGAGTGACTCTCTTGCCTTCGACGACCATCAGGCCGCCTTCCTTCGCGCCGGCCGCCCCGCCGCCGACGTAGCCTACGCGCGGCATGCCATGGTCGGCGATGGTCGATCTGGCGTCATATCCGGCGAAGGTTCCCGTCTCGAGGAACTTCTTGGCGACGATCCCCCACATCGAGTTGGGATCGCGCCTGGCATACTCGTCGAGATAATCGGTCGTCTTGCGCGTATCGCCGAGCCGGTACGCCAGGGCCGCCATGTTCCAGAGCGCTGGCAGATCGCTCCGGTCGCGCTGGTAGGTGTAAGTGAACCAGTAGAGGGCTTCCCGGGGCTGGCCGGCCTGCAGACAGGTCAGGGCGAGTTTCCGGGAAATTTTGGGCGATTCGGGCTGTTTTTTCTGCAGGCTGAGCAGAAAAGGAATCATCGAGGCGTGTTCAGCCTTCTGATACATATAGGCGTCAAGCAGTTTCCGGTCAGCCGGAAGCCGCTCCGCCGTCACAGCCTCGATCCCGCCGCGGTGCTTCGGCAGGGGGGCTCGTGGATCGTGCCGCTTCGGCAGCTCCATGTGCTTGATGAGCTCGGAATACCCCATCTGCCGGGCCATTTCTTCCGCGGGCGGATCGGCGAACGCGGGCACGGCCGTCATCATGCAGAGCGCGCCGGCAATCAGGGTGCGGGATGTTCGATACATGTCATGCCTCCATGGAGGGAACGCCGTAAGATATTTTCTCACGTTCCTCTATCGGCAGTTTGTAAACATCCTGAAATACGGTATATTCGATTCTGATTTTCAAACCATCAGGGAAGGATGAATCATGTCTGCCGAAACCTGGAAATTCCCCAAAGAATTCTGGCTCGCCAACTTCATGGAACTATGCGAGCGCGCCGCCTATTACGGCTTCTTCATCGTTCTGACGCTGTTTTTGACGGACATCGTCGGATTCTCTGACAAGGAAACGGGCGTCGTGGCCGGCGTATTCTACGCTCTTTTGTATCTGCTGCCGCCGTTCGTCGGGGCTTTTTGCGACAAGATCGGCTTCCGGTACGGCATGATCGTGGCGTTCGCGCTGCTGACGGTCGGCTACACCCTGCTCGGCATCTTTCACGGAAAACTCGCGGTCATCATCATCCTGGGCATCCTGATGCTCGGCGGCTCGTTCATCAAACCCCTCATCACGGGCACGGTCGCGAAGACCACGAACGAAGCGAATCGCGCGCGGGCGTATTCCCTGTTCTACTGGGTCGTGAACCTGGGCGCGTTCGGCGGTAAGACGGTCGTCCCCTACGTGCGGCAGGGAATGGGCCTCGAATACGTGAACTTTTTCTCGGCGGGCATGTCGCTTCTCGCGCTTCTGTTCGCGATTTTCATGTTCAAGAACGTCGAGGGCGAGGCCAAGTCCGACAAGACGATCGGCCAGGTCTTCACCTCGCTGAAGGCGATCTTCCTGTCGCCCCGGCTGATGGCGCTGACGCTGATCGTCGCCGGTTTCTGGATCATCCAGCAACAGATGTACGCAACGATGCCCAAATACGTCATCCGGCTGATCGGCGACAGCGCCAAGCCCGAGTGGCTGGCGAACGTGAACCCGTTCGTCGTGGTGCTGTTCGTCGTGCCGGTCACCCAGCTGATGAAGCGTTTCGCCGCGGTTTCGTCGATGCTCGTCGGCATGGTGCTGATGCCCTTTTCGGCCTTCGCGATGGCCAGTTCGCAGTGGCTCGAGTCGGGTTTCATGGGGCTTCACCCAGTGACGGTGATGATGATTCTGGGAATCGCGATCCAGGGGCTCGCCGAGTGTTTCATCTCGCCCCGGTTCCTCGAGTATTTCTCATTCCAGGCGCCCAAGGGCGAGGAAGGTGTATATCTGGGCTTCAGCCACCTGCACTCGTTCTTCTCCGCACTGGCCGGATTCATCCTGTCGGGCTTCCTGCTCGACGCCTACTGCCCCGATCCCAAGACCCTGCCCGCCGGCATTTCGGCGGCGGAAAAGGCGGCCGTCTACGCGAACGCCCATAGCATCTGGTATGTATTCATGGCTATAGGATTCATTTCCGCCGTCGCGCTGTTCATCTTCAAGACCGTGACCGATCGCACGCCGGAGCAGGCCGTCACCCCGGCCAAGGCCTGACCGGACATCCAGGTGCGCATGGAGGGGCGGGTTTGAAACCCGCCCCTCCATCATCTAGCCGATGACGTTGCGGCGGAAGGTTTCGATGTCGGTTTTCTCGAGGATCATGCCGAGGCGCTGGTGAGGCCGGCCGTTGGCCTTGAACCAGTTGATCACCTTGGCGGCGACAATAAGGGCGGTCTCGGTATCGATATCCTTGATCAGTTCTTTTGAAAGGCGCGGAATCGCGCCGCCGTTTCCGCCGACCATGACGCGCCAGCCATTGTGCAGACCGATGAAGCCCAGGTCCTTGATGCAGGTCTCGGCGCACTGGTTCGGACAGCCGCTGACGCCGATCTTGAACTTGCCGGGAAGCTGAAGGCCGTGGTACAGCTCGTCGAGTTTCATTCCCAGCGAGAGGCTGTCCTGGATGCCGCGCTTGCAGAACGTCGTTCCCGGGCAGGTTTTCACGCTCCGGATGCAGAGGCCGACGGCGGCGCCCGGTTTCATGCCGCCCAGATCTTCCCAGATGCCGTCGACGTCTTCTTCCCTGATGCCCACCAGCGCGATGCGTTCGGCGCTTGTCAACTTGATGGCCGGCACGTTGAACTTTTCGGCGACATCGGCAATCTTGCGAAGCGTGGCCGGACTGACGACCCCGCAGGGAATATGCGGCGCCACTGCGTAGGTCTTCTGGTCGCGCTGGATGATGACGCCCTTTTCTCCGTCCTGAAGCATGATTGGAACCCCCGTTCTGAATTTTTTCGTGCGCCATTATCGCATTCCATGGCCGTTTCATCAACCAAGGCCCCCGAATTTCATCGATCCCGCGAGGCGTCTCTGGTCGATAACCGCCGTTTGTGATATCTTCGCCGTCGCGCTGCAGTATGGACTCACCCCCGGCTGTCCGCGCCCATCCCCCTCTCACGGAGGATTCAGAATGTACCGAACCATTTCCCTCACGACAGCCGCCACGTCGAACGCCTCGATTCGACGGGATGCGGCGATTGTCATCGCCGGAGCTCTGTTCATCGCGTTGTGTTCGAGAATCGAGATCCCGCTGTACCCCGTTCCGATCACCGGACAGACGTTCGGCGTCCTGTTCGTCGGGGGAGCCCTCGGCATGATGCGGGGAACGGCAGCCGCGGCCCTGTTCGTCATGCTGGGCCTGTCGGGACTTCCCGTTTTCTCGGGCGGTGCCTGCGGACCGGCCCACCTGTTCGGCCCGACCGGCGGCTACCTCGCCGGCTTCGTCGCTGCGGCGGCGTTTGTAAGCGCCCTTTTCGGGCGCGGGTTCGGCCGGACGTTTTCCGGGAAACTCGCCGTCATGGCCGGCGGCAACCTCGTGATCTACCTGTTCGGCGCCACCCATCTCGCGGCGTTCGTCGGACCGGAGCGCGCCTTCACGTGCGGTGTTCTGCCGTTCCTGGCAGGCGATCTGTTCAAGGTCTTTTTCGCCGCCGCCCTTCTGCCAGCCCGGAACGTCCGCTGAAATTCCCGGTCAAAAATCTCTCGGGAACAACGTTTCGGCGGTTCCCCGGGTCTGCGCTTTACAAAGCGTCGGGTGTGCGGTAAGATGGCGTCGCCTCGACCGAGGCACAACTTCGGAAAAGGAGTTCTCACACAATGGCTATCAAGGTCGATAAGGAAAAATGCACCGGTTGCGGCGCCTGCGTCGGCACCTGCCCCGTTGAAGTCCTCGAGATCAAGGACGGCAAGGCCAACTACAAGGGCGACGGCTGCATCGAGTGCGGTGCCTGCGTTTCCGTGTGCCCGGTTGAAGCGCTGAAACTGTAAGATATTTTCGATCGCTTCAGATCAAGCGACCGGACCCATCTGGATCCGGTCGCTTGTTTTTTCGCCGAACACATCGGAACTCACATGCCGCTCGATCCTGACGACTGCTCGCCTCCATCGCTCCCCGAGGAACTCTCGGAAGGTATCGCCCCCCCCTGATCGGCCGGAGGCTGGGTATCGCCGCCCGAGTCACCGTTTTCCGTATTGCCCCCGCTCTGCGGCGGGAAATCGGGGTTGTCTCCCGTAGGAAGCACCGGGTCACTGCCGCCGGTCATGCCGTCACCCGCGGGCATTCCCGCATCGGGTTCATTGCCTTCCCCGCCTCGAACGGGGGGCGTTCCCGAGGCGGCGCCCGGTTGTCCGCCGTCACCCGGCTGTTCGCGATCCATTTTCTCGATTTCGGCGGTCGCACGATCGAAGTCGGACCGAGCTTTCGACAGTTCCCTGCGTTTCTGCTCGAGGTCTTTCTCGAACCGGTCGCGTCGCCGGTCGTAGCGGCTGTCTTTCAGGGTATACCACAGACGGTTCGCCTTGTTGTATTCCTCTTCCAGATTCTTGATCTCTTCTTCGAGCTGGGGAATCCGAGTATCGAGCTGGTCTCGCTGCTGGGTGAGCTGAGCATACTTCGCGGCCCGGCTCTGGCTTTCCTCGTGCTGGGCTGCAAGCCGCTCCTGGCGCTCCATTTCGGACCAGCCCCGGAGTCGCTCGTCGCGCATCTGGGCGGTGATCTCGTCGCTCGTCCGCTGGGTCGCTTCCTGCATGGCTCTCAGTCGTTCGATGAGATTCGACGTCCTGGATTTGACTTTCTCGTCTGTTGCCAGCTCGAGAACTTTCTCGTAACACCCGATTGCCTTCGCCATGTCGGCATAGCAGACAGCGCTGACGAAGCCCATTCCCTCGAGAGCCTCGATATTTTCGGGACTGTCTTTCAGCTTCTTTTCGTACTTTGCACGCAACAGCCCGATCAGGCCGTCGTCGTCCTCCCCGAGGATCCCCCGGTTCATCCGGATCGCCTTTTCGTAGGTGACCAGCGCTTCTTCGGATTTCCCGGAAGCTTTCTCCCGAATCGCCTGCTTGTAGAGGATCTTCGCGTCTTCGAGGGTTTCGTCTTCGGCGCGACAGGCGCACATGCACAGGCAGATGGCCGCCAGCACCAAAGGCAGTATCACAACCAGCCGCATGCGGCGCGGAATGAACCTTCTCACCATGCACCTCCCGGCTTTCATGGGGGTAGTATTTTCACTCTAACACAGCATGCAGGTGAACGACAAGAAATCCCCGGATCGGCAGGGCAAGCGCATGACATTCTTTGCATCGTGACTGTTTTCCGCTCATGCCGAGCCTGTCGCAGCACGAGTGACGTTCACCTTTCTACAAGCTCAGGGTGAACGGATATGCGATTGTGTATCACTCGAACTCGGCGTTCTGCAACGGCGGTTGCGAAAACAGATGCGCTCGCCCTGAGAGTCGGCTTTTGCCATGGTTGCACCGCAACTATTCATAGATTACATTGATAGGGAACATAGAACTATTCCCCCGCCATCCGGGAACCCGTGGCAGATATCACTTTTCAGGAACGTGAGAAGGATGCAGAGAAGCGAGTTTCCCACTTCCGACGCTCTCGACTGGGCTCCATGGCTTCTCCCCGTCGTCGCCATGGGGATTCTGATTTTCTTCTTTGCGTTCAGTGAAAGCACGGCCCCGGGACCTTTTTCGAGAAAGGCTCCCCTTCCGAAGGGAACGGTCTTCGACGCGGTCACGCGCCGCCCCCGGACGCCAGCCTACAAGCGCGCCGACCAGGAGTTTCGCATGGGGGAAATCTATCGCCAGCGCCGCGAGTATTCCGGTGCTCTCCAGCTGTATCGAAGCGCCCTGTCCTTCTACCCGGAACATCTCGAAGCCCGGGACCGCGAAGGGTTTTGCCTCTGGAAACTCGGCGATCTTTCCGCCGCCGAAACCTCGTTCAGGCGCGCCCTTGAGATCGATCCCGCGTTTTACCGGAGCCACTTTTATCTCGGCCGCATCCTGGCAAAGAGCGGCCGTTGGAAGGAAGCCGTCGGGGCGATGAGTCAGGCATGGCACAAGTCCCCGAAGCGTGACTTTTTCGTGGGTTACGAATACGCACAGTTATTATATCAACTCGGTTATTTTCCGGAAGCTCTCGAGATTCTCGGCGAGCTCCGCGAGCGTTTTCCCTCGAACGCGCAGGCCGAGATCCTGCGCATGAAAATCACGCAGGCAGAGGGCCGACCATGAACCGTCGCGGAATCTCGCTTCTCGAAGTCACCGTAGCGATGGGCGTTCTCGCCCTTTGTCTCATTCCCGTCATGCAGATGGTCGGCACGAGCAGCCAGGCGGTCAAGAAAAGTCAGAATCTCCGCTTTGCAGCAAGCCTCGCACATAAGATCGCCCAGCACTTGCTCTCGATGCCCTACGACGAGATCGTCGACACACCCGAGCTCGTCATCGCCGGCGGGCCTGCCGACGGGATCTTCAATCCCTTTTCCAACCCGGGGACAACCCAGGCCAGCGCCCTGCAGCTGACCGAAGCCCACCTTCCCGAGCTCGCGGCGGTGTTCCGCAAATTCAATTTCCGGTATCAGCTCCAGGTATCCGGGACCCAGCCGAAGGACGTGGAAATCCGGATCCGCTGGGATGAATCCTCCCGTATCCTCGAGTATCCCCTGAGGGTGTATGTCGCGCGACACTGACCGCATGCTTCGCCGGGGCGCCACCTTCGTCGAAATTCTTGTCGGGGCGGCGATTTTCGCCGTCATCATGGGCATCGTCGGGAGCTGGTTCTTCGCCCAGAAACGCCAGCAGGAGCAGTTCCTCAGAATCACGGAGAGCCAGGACCGCATGCAGCAGGCGCTCTGGAAGATCATCCAGGAAGTGAAGACGGGCCGGCAGATCATCTGGCCGCGCCTGAATGCTGACAAGTCGCCCCGCACAGATTCGCGAATGGTGTTCAAGAATTTCCGGGGCGAGATCGCCGCCTATTATTATGTTCCCTCGGCGCGCGAAATCCGCCGGTGCCTGATTCCCAACGGGCCGGGGCTGCCTGTGGTCGACCCGACGCCGATCGGCCGCGGCATCGACGGCGCGAGTTTCACGGTCATGGCCGTCGACAACAAACTCATCTCCGTCAATCTGTCGGCGAACAGGCTACATTTCGTGGACGCGGTGAGGCTCGTCAATGAATAGACGCGGCATCGCCCTGATGGTCGTTCTCGGTCTGCTGGCCGTGATGGGCCCTCTCGTCTTCTTTCTGTCGAGCTTCGGCAGTTCGCAGACGCGACAGGCGGTTCATTACCACGAGCGGCTCTCGACGGAAGCGGTCGCTTGGTCGGCGATCGAGGCCGGTATCGCGAACCTGCAGGGCGGCGGCGGCGCGGGAACGTACAACGGCACCATCCAGGGCCTTCAGATGACGTATTCCCTGAACCCGACCGGGATGGGAATGGCTTCCCAGACGCTGTATAACGTGTTCGGCCGGTCGACCTCACCGGGCCAGCAGTATGCGTTTCTCGTCAACTGCGAGCAGTATCCTGTCAGCCCGCCGACTCCGGGCAACCTCGTGATCCCGCACCACTTTTGGGGAACGCTCCAACCCTTCGATATCACCTACGCTCCTGACTGTCTGAGCATGGAAAACGCCCGGGGTGTTGATCTCCTGGCCCTCGAACAGACGCGTGCCTACGAACTGGGAACGACCCAGATCGCCTACCGGGCAGAGATGACCGCCAAGCAGGCCCAGCTTCCCGCCGAACTTGCCGCGATCTGGCCATCTGTCACTGACGTCCTGGTGGCCCAGAAGTCCTGCCCCAACCCCTGAACCTTGGAATAATATGTCATACTTAAGAAGAGTAGTTGTAAGAGGAGGTTCTCCATGCGTCGCTCAACTGCGTTTCTGATGCCCTTGGTGCTCTGCGGTCTCCTCGGACTGGCCCGACCAGCATCCGTTTCGGCACTGGAGCCTATTTCAACGTTTGAGTCCCTGACCACGAAGTACCGCAACGCATACGCTGAGTATCTGCAGGCGAAAATGTCAAAGGATCCGTCCGCGCCCGACAAGCTGAAAAAATACCGGGAAGCCTACGACGAGTATCTCCAGGCCCTCAAGCGCGACCTGATCGACCCGCGCGACGCCTCTGGCTCGTATGCCCGCCTCAGCGCAGAAACCGGCACCGGCACAGGGACCGGAACGGGCACGGGACCGGGAACAGGCACGGGCACCGGTTCAGGAACCGGCGGCGGAAAGGGCGTCAGTCTGAACTCCGGCACGGGCACCGGCACCGGCGGTGACGGCGATGCCGGCACTGGAACCGGGTCAGGAACCGGCATAGGTACAGGAAGCGGAACGGGAAGCGGGACGGGCATCCCGCCTGAACCCGGTGATGGCGAGGGGACGGGTTTGGGCACGGGAACCGGCGGCGGCAAGGGCGGAGATACGAACAGCCAGGATCTCTGATACGGATGACTGACCAATGACCCGAAAAGGCGCACCAACCCTCCCCCGCATGGCATTGGGAGGGCTCATTCTCGGCCTGTTTCTCGCGCTCTGGCTCGGACAGAGCATCTTTCGGGCGATCGACACGCGGCTCCAGGATTTCTGGGTCCGCGTCCGCATCGCCGCGGGCTCACCGACGAAACACCCGTGGGTGTCGAAACTGCGCCCGCTCCTTCCCGCCGAGGCGCCCAACCCGGGAATCGTCCTCGTTCTCCTCGACGAGCAGACCTACCTGGGCATGCCCGAACCGACGCCCTGGCACCGCGAGCGCGTCTGGGCGAACGGGCTACGGTATATTTCCCAGGGCAAGCCGCGCGCCATCGGCGTCGATGTGTTCTTTGCCCAGAACGCAGCCTACGACCCGCGCCAGGATCAGGCGATCGCCGACGCCTGCCGCGAGGCCGGCAACGTCGTCATGATGGGGTACCGACGGGGCAACCAGACGATGTCGCCGCCGTTTCCCCTGCTCGCACAGAACAGCCTGGTCGCCCCGCCGTATTTCTACCCCTATATCGACGAGTCCGTGCGCAAATCCAGCCTCGTTTTCCGACCGGTCGAGGGCGATCCCCTGCCGTCCTTCCCGACCGAGCTGGCGCGCCTCTTCCTCGGGCTGTCGCGCGACCGGATCGAGTATCGGCCCGACGAGGTCGTCTTCCATACAGCGAGCGGGCCCCGGAGCATCCCCATCGTCGACGGCGAGAACATCCTGATCAACTATACGGGGTTCATGACCTCGATTCCGATGTTCAGTTTCTTCGACATCTACCACCGCAGGCTCGATCCGGCGATCTTCAGGGACCAGGTGGTCATCATCGGCTGGGCGACCTCGATGGTCGAGGACCGGTTCCTGACCCCGACCGGCCGCCCGGAATACGGCGCCCTGATCCATGCGCAGACGCTCCAGAACATCCTGACCGGCACCTGGCTGAGGCCCCCGCCCGACTGGTGGAAACACCTGCTCTGCCTCGTCAGCCTTGCAGTCTCCTTGGCCCTCGCGCGGGTTTTGTATCCCCTTCCCTACGCCGGCGCCACCATCGCGGGAAGCCTGCTGATCGTGGCCGCGTCGGGCCTTTCGATGCTTCGCGCCCACCAGCCGGTCGAGATCGCCGGATCGCTGTTCGTCCTCGTCGTCACCTTCGTCGCGACCGTCGGCTGGCAGTATTACCGCGAGGTTTCCGACAAGCTGCGCATCAAGAGCGCGTTCCAGCACTACGTCACGGCCTCGGTCGTCAACGAGATCCTGCGCGACCCCGACAAGCTCAACCTGCACGGGGAAGAGCGCATCCTGACGATCTTCTTCTCCGACATCGCCGGCTTCACCACGATGTCGGAAGGTCTGCCCCCGATGCAGGTCGTCGAGCTCCTGAACGAGTATCTGACCGAGATGACGGACGTCGTCTTCCGGTACGACGGCCTGCTCGACAAGTATGAAGGCGACGCCATCATGGCCGTGTTCGGGGCCCCGCTCGACCAGATCGACCACGCGATCCGCGCCTGCCGCTGCGCGCTCGAGAACCAGGACGCGCTCACCCGCCTGTGCGAGCGCTGGAAGTCGCAGGGCCGCCCCGAGTTCAGGGTGCGCATCGGCATCAACACCGGCCTGGTCGTCGTCGGGAACATGGGCTCGCGCATGCGGTTCGACTACACGGTCATCGGCGACAATGTGAACCTCGCCGCCCGCCTGGAAAGCGCGAATAAGGTCTTCGGCTCGGGCATCCTGATCAGCGGCGCCACCAACGACCTCGTCGGCAACGACATGCTCACGCGCCACCTCGGCGCCCTCCTCGCCACCGGGCGCAAGCAGACGGTGCCGGTGCATGAGGTACTCCTCGACCTCCACGACCAGTCCCGGCACGGCCGTATCCCGGCCATGCAGCGCCGAAAGCTTTGCTACGAGGAGTGTCTCGCTATGGCGATTCAGGGCGGGTTCACCGACGCGATCGGGAAACTCGAGGCATACCTTTCCGCCGAACAACCCGACGACGAGCCCGCGAAGCGCCTGCTCGAGCGATGCCGCGCCCTCAAAGATTCCGGGGCGAAATCCTGGGACGGCACCTGGATCCAGGAAGTGAAATAGCAATACGAATATATATCATTTCGTCATTTTCACATCCTGCGAAATGCCCCCGTTCGCCCTGAACTCGTCGAAGGGCGAAGTTCTCATGCTTCGACAGGCTCAGCACGAGCGGAATCGGGCATTCAGGCGATCAACCCGTAACCCAACCACTCTCCACTGACCACCGACCACTGCACACTATTCACCACCGTATATTTCTGGCATGATGCGGTAGATGCCGTATTCCTGGCTGAGAGCAAGGGAGCCCGTCACCTCGGGCCGGCGGGCGACCGTGTAAAGCGGCCTGTCGGCGTTTTTGAGGAGAATCGAGCGCGCAACGGCGTTGCAGAGGTCGTCCCATGCCATGCCGAGTTCGATTGCGTTTGGTTCTGGAAGCACAAGCGCAGGGTAGATTCGGCGCAAATGGTCGCGATACCAGGATTTCGCGAGCATCGAACGGAGCACGACGATCACGTCGGGCCTCGGCGACGGTCCGAGCCGGGCATGATACATCAGGGCGTTCGTCCGGCCGTCGTAGTCACTGATGATCAGGCTCTCCGATGCCACGCCCGCCATGACGCCCTGCGCCCAGCGGTCGGGTTCCCGCTCGCCGGCCATTGACATCGCCGGCGCGTTCGCGGCGATCATCACCGCGGCATGGATCATGATGGCAAGCGAAATCGCCGATCTCAGGCGGTCTTTCCGGGCGACCAGCCGGCCGGCCAGGTCCGTCACGGCCAGCCATCCCCACGGGAGCAGGAGACCGGCGAGGCAGAACGGCAGGCAGGTGTACGGGAACCAGTCATCGATAGAATATTGCATGATATAATATCCGGGGACGAGCAGCAGGAGGGCCCACCCCGCTCCGTCGCGCATCAGGCGTTCCCGGTATTCCCCGTCGGGATTCGTCAGGGCGGCGCGCCAGGCCCGGAACAGTCCGAGCGCGAGAAGCAGGAGACCGATGCTTCCCCAGCCATCTCTGACGTAGGGAAGGGTTTTCACCGACAGGCGCTCGAGGCTTTCTCTTCCGGTGAGAGCCAGCATCCGGTAGCGGTACTGCTGGCCCGTGAGGTGGTCGAGGAAATCAGACGGCGTGCGAATATACGACCAGTTGACGGGGGCAAGTCGGGTCGCCAGGACCGGCAGACTCGCATACAGCATCACTGTCAGTCCGGTGCCGATCAGCAGGGCTGTCCAGAATGACGGCCGCCGCCAGCACCCGGGATCGGCGCCCATGACCAGCACGAGCAGGCCCGGAAGCAGAAACAGGGTCAGCAGGTGAATGCCCGCGGCCAAGCCGAAACAGGCGGCGGCCGCCGCCAGCCAGCCTGCCCCGGTGCCGCCGTGGCGGCGGCGCTCGGCCCAGGAGAACACCCCCACCAGCCCCCACAGCGCGAAGGCCGTCGCCGGGGCGTATACTTCCGTGATGACGGACTGCGACCAGAGGGCCGGGTTGAGGCCGATAAGGAGGCCGATCGCGGTTCGCGACCACGGGCCGAGGCTCCAGTGATACCGGGTGTTCAGGCTGCCGAGCAGGGCGGTGATGGCGCCCACGGCAAGGCTGCCCGCGCAGACCGAGAGAAGATTGAACTTCCAGGCCGTCGCGGTTCCCGGAAGCAGGCTGAACAGCTTTCCCAGGAACAGGTAGGCAGGGCATCCGGCCGGGTGAGCGACGCCGAGAAATACCGACGCCAGGATCAGCTCCCCGCCGTCGTCGCCGAAGTGCCTCCAGGCGAGGCCCGGCGCCATCGTCGCCGCCAGGATGCCGAAGGCCGCGATCGTCGCGAACAGAGGCCCAGGCTTCAACAGGGCATCGCGGGACGTCATTTCTTTCCGATGGCCGGGCGGCCGAGCGCCTCCCAGACCATGAGGGCCGCGTAGGCGTCGTTCGCGGCATAGACCAGCTGGTTCGGCGAAAGCTGGAGTTTCGACCAGTCGGATGTCGTCACATGCTTCGACTTGCTGAAGCTGCGATGGAGGACCATGCCGACCGCGGCCCGCACCCCGGTCGTGTTGCGATACCCGCGCTTCCGGAAGACGGCGCACAGGTCGAGCACCGACTTGATCTCGATTCCGAAGAATTTGTGCAGGGCGCCCCGGTCCGACTGCAGATCGAACCCGACCTTGAGGATGTCGTCGGCAAGAAGGATCTCGGTCACGAACGGCCGGCATTCCAGCCGCTGAAGCTGGAAGATGAACGCCCGCTCCGAGGTCGCGAACTGGACGAGATCCGGGCCGGGTCTGCTCACGCCCTTTTTGAAAACCGGCTTCGACTCGGTATCGAACCCGACGGCGCCAGCAACCCTGATCTCGTCCAGAGCCGCGGCACAGTCATCCGTCGTGGCCGGAACGACGACGTCGCCGACAGCCAACCCCTCGAACGGCTCCAGCAGGGCCGTCTCGGCCTTTCCCGGCGCCGTCTTCCTTCGGGGGTTGCTCACGTTGTCGCGACTTCCGGCTGATGTGCTCATTCTTTTCCTTCCCGGAACGATATCACGGCTCCACTTGCGTCACAAGAAGCACGACAATCATTTGCATACTCGATACCGTTCGCGCTGAGCCTGTCGAAGCACGAATGCTCTCGCCCCCTTCAGCAGGATCAGGGCAGGATCGACAAACTCAGGACGAACGGATACACGATTGGTGCGACACTCGAAATCGCCACTCTCCAACAGCGGTTACAGCAACGGATGCGATCGCCATCCACAATGGGAAGCGGGTTGACAGTCTCCGCCCGGGGCGCTAAGATGGGGCCGTTTGCCTGACAGGCGACAGAGAATACAGAACAGGAACGGAACAGGAGAAGACTGCTCATGGCTACTTTCAAGGTGCTCATTTCGGATTCGCTCGACCAGTCCGCGATCGATTTTCTGAAGAAGAACCCGGCGTTCGAGGTCACCTACAAGACCAAGATGACGCCTGAAGAGCTCGTCAAAGAGATTCCGGCATATCACGCCATTATCATCCGGTCGGCCACCAAGGTCACCCGCCCGGTCATCGAGGCCGGTAAAAACCTCAAGGTCATTGCCCGCGCCGGCGTCGGCCTCGACAACGTCGACCAGGTCGCCGCGAAAGAGAAGGGAATCGCGGTCCGTAACACCCCCACTTGCACCACCATTTCCGTCGCCGAGCTGGCGTTCGGACTGATGCTGTCGGTCGCCCGCAAGATGGGCCGTGCCAACATTTCGATGAAGGGCCAGGAATGGGACAAAAAATCCTTTGAAGGCGCCGAGTTGTATGGCAAGACTCTCGGTTTGATCGGCACCGGTCGGATCGCTCAGGCCGTGGCTACCCGCGCCGTTGCTTTCGGGATGAAGGTCATCGGATACAGACGTTCCTCCACGGAATCCCCCATTCCCGAGATCGTCATGGTCACCAAAGATGAACTGCTCGCCAAGAGCGACTTCATCAGCTTGCACATTCCGTTCGCCAAGGAAGCCGGACCTGCTCTGGGCGCGGCCGAGTTCGCAAAAGTCAAAAAGGGCGTGTTCCTGATCAACTGCGCCCGCGGCGGCACGGTCGACGAAAAGGCGCTGCTCGAAGCCCTCAACAACGGCACGGTCGCGGCGGCCGGCATTGACGTCTGGGAAAAGGAGCCGACCGCGAACTTCGATCTGGTCAAGCACCAGAACGTGATAGCCCTTCCCCACCTAGGCGCTTCAACGGCGGAAGGTCAGAGTCGCGCTGGGCAGGACGTCGTTGAGGTCGTCATCAACGAGCTTTCAAAGACGCACTGAACGAACGACCAAGGGAACGCGTCCGCTTCCCGGGATCGGGAAGCGGATTCACAACAATCTTCAAAGGAGCAAATTTGACATGGCTCGCATCTTCAATTTCAGCGCCGGACCTTCAATTCTTCCGGTGTCGGTTCTCGAAAAAATTCGAGACGAGTTCGTAGACTTCAAGGGTTCGGGCATGTCGCTGGTGGAAATGAGCCACCGCGGCAAGATTTATGATGCGGTTCACACTGAATGCATAGCTTTGATCAAGGAACTGTTGAAGGTTCCGGACAACTACAAGATCATGATTTTGGGCGGCGGCGCAACCCTTCAGTTCGGTATGTTGCCGATGAACTTCCTTTGGGGCGGCAAGACCGCTGATTTCACCAACACCGGCGCCTGGGCGAAGAAGGCGGCAGATGACGCAAAGAAAATCGGCAAGATCAATATCGTTTGGGATGGCAAAGCCGACAATTACATGACGTTGCCCGATCCGAAAACCCTCGTGGCAAGCGAAGGGGCCGCCTATTTTCACATGACCTCCAACGAGACCATCGGTGGCGTGCAGTGGCAGCAGGGCTGGCCCGAGACCGGCAACGTGCCGATATTCTGCGACATGTCGTCTGATTTCATGAGCAGGCCCGTTCCGGTCGAGAAGTTCGGCGTAATCTATGCCGGCGCACAGAAGAACGCCGGCCCGGCCGGTGCCGCGATCGTCATCATGCGCGAAGACCTGTTGCAGCGCTGCCCCGAGAGCATCATCAACTATCTCGATTACCGCCTGCATGCGAAGGAAAATTCGCTTTACAACACCCCACCCGTGTTCAGTATCTGGGGCATCAAGCTCACGATGGAATGGCTCAAGAGCATCGGCGGTTTAACTGCGGCCGAGAAGCTCGCCACTGATCGCTCCAAGATCATTTATGACGCGATCGAGCGCTCGAACGGCTATTACAAGTGCCCGGTCGCCGCTCACTGCCGCTCGAAGATGAACGTCGTGTTTCGGCTCAAGACCGAAGAGCTCGAGGCGAAGTTCCTCGACGAAGCCAAGAAGCTGAAGCTCGACGGCCTGAAGGGCCACCGCAGTGTCGGCGGCTGCCGCGCGTCGGTCTACAACGCCATGCCGATCGAGGGCGCCAAGGCGCTCGCGAACCTGATGGACGAGTTCGCCAAGAAGAACGGCTGATACAGCCACATTGAAAGCCGGGGGGAGCCGCAAGGTTCCCTCCGGTTTTTCGTATCAGGGTTCTTTCCACCCTCTGCGTCTCTGCGCCTCGGAGGTGAGAACGTATTGTCATCCCGGTGCGTTGGCTTGGGCGGCTCGCGAACCGCCCCTACGGATATATAGCTATTGTTCTACTATCGGGACTGGCAAAGAAATTGCAAATTTGAGAGAATGGGGATGGAATTCCCGACACTGAAACGGTTACAGGAGGTTGTCATGAAACAGGTATCGATTCTTGCCCTGATTCTCGTTCTCGTCACTTTTGTCGCACCGCTCGGCGTTTTTGCCGAGACGGCGTCCGCGGCCCCGGCACTTCTCGACGTGCGATATGCCGAATGCCCGATCATGGGCGGGAAAGCCCTGACTGACGTGGCGATCATCCACGAGAACAAGATCTACCATTTCTGCTGCCCGTCGTGCATCGACACGTTCAAGAAGGATCCGGCCGCGGCGATCGCGAAGATCAAGGATGCGAAGGAAGTAGTCCTGACCGTCACGAACCCAGACGGCAAGTGCCCGGTGTGCGGCAAGGCCTCGAACCCCGAATTCTTCCTGGTCCGCGGCGACACGATCACCTACTACTTCTGCAAGGACTGCATCGGCAAGGACACGCCGAAAGCGGCTCCGGCTTCCGCAGCGCCGGCCGCTGCAGCGCCGGCCGTGGTCTCTCCCGACGCCTCCCCTGCCCCTGCGGCCGCGCCGGCCGCTGACGCCGCCGGCGACTCATCCGAGTGCGGCGACTGCTCGTCCTGTGGCGGCTGCCCCGCTGCCGGCAACTGATCTCCCCGAGATCGTTTCTCAACCGCCTTCGCCCATTGCGTGCGAAGGCGGTTTTCTTTCTCGAGTCTTGCAGCATGAACCTCCCCCCATCCGCCTCGATGCTTCGACAGGCTCAGCACGAACGGGAATGCGGAATTCGCTTGTTGTCGTTCAGGAATCAACATCTTTATTACGCATACTATTTGTATATCATTATATATATCTATTTTTATATTGTTTCCATATCTGTACTTGCCCCCCGGGGAGTGTTTCGGGTATGCATGAGGGTGACAGATTTCGGGATCGACGGCATCGGTCTGATGCCGAGCATAGGGAGGAAGATTCGATGGATATGAAACTCTGGCTTGTCATGGCGGTGTTTTGCCTGTGTTCCCTCGGAGTGCGGGCCGGCGAGATCGGTTTCGACGAGCAGTTCAGCCTCGCGGATGACCGGGCAGTTCAGCTCCAGCAGCTGATTCCGGGCACGGACGAGTATTACTACTACACATGTCTGCATCTGCAGAACCAGGGCGAATACAAGAAAGTCGACGAGCTGGCGGCGCAGTGGATCAAGAAAAGCAGCTACACCTCGCAGGTGCAGGAGATCCTGAACCGGCAGGCTCTGCTGAAGTATCCCACCGATCCGAAGGCGTCGCTGGCCTACCTGACGGACAAGCTGAACCTCCGGTTCAATCACCAGAAGAAGCTTCTCAAGGAGACGGCGAAATACCCGACGAACCTTGACGCGAATCTCATCTCCCGAAGCGCTTTCCAGGACAGGGCATTTTCGCAGTACAGCGACCTGAGCGGTTGTGAAGATGCAGCCCTCGACTACCTCCGCGAATCGAACCTCGATCCCGACCGGCGCCGGAACCTTCTGAGCCGCATGACCCGTCCGGACGGCGGCGCGGCCCTCGCCCGCATGGTCGTCGAAGACCTGAAATACGAGAACAGCGGCGGGTTCGGCTCGCTGACGATCCATTCGAAGCTGACGCGCGAGCAGCTCGAGGAGTGCGCGAAGCTGTCTCCGGAACTGCTGACCATGACGACGTTCGTCGATGCGATGATCGAGAAGCTGCAGCCCTCGGCCGACATCGACTGGCGGTATGATCCGAAGGAGAAGGAAGCCTATCTTGCGCGGCTGTGGAAATTCGCCGAGCCGCTTCCCCCCGTTCACAACTCGCTGAAGGCCTGCATTCTGTATCACCTCCTCAAGCTCGACCAGTCGCAGGGCGTCTGCAACAAGGCTCTGTTCCTTACGTATCTCAAGCTTCCCCGGCCTGTGTCGTACATGAACGATCGCTGGCTGGACCGCGACGAGAACCGGCGCTACCAGGTCAACCTCAACGCCGACTTTTCGAGCCGAACGCAGTTGGCTGCGATCGGCAACGACGAGCAGCTGGTGCGCAGTTATCTGCAGGAGATTCTGGCCGGCGCCGAGGACCCCGGCACGTTCCGCGACTACGTCGAGTCGGGCTGGCTGACGCGTATTTTTGCGGAAACGAAGATCCTGGCGGGTGCGCCCAACCCGGAACGCTGGTATTCCCTTCTTCAGGCGGCCGATCTGCAGGGCCTGAAAGAGCGCGTCGATCTCGATTTCCTGCCCACCAACAAAGAAGTTCTGAATCCGGCCGATCGCGTCGTGCTGAACGTCGCCGTGAAGAACGTGCCGACGCTGATCATCAAGGTGTTCCGCATCAATGCGTTCACCCATTATCGGGAAAAGCGCGAGGAGATCACCACGGGCGTCGACCTGGACGGCCTGGTTCCGAACGAGGAGAAGGTCGTCACGTATGAGCAGCCCGAGATCCGGCGCCACGTCGAGACGTTCGAATTCCCCCAGCTCATCGAGCCGGGCGTCTACGTCATCGAGCTGATCGGAAACGGCAAGAGCAGCCGCGCCCTGATCCGGAAGGGGCGCCTCGCCCTGACGCAGCGCATCGGCGCCGCGGGCCACGTGTTTTCGGTGTTCGACGAGGCTCACCGGCCGGTGAAGGATGCCGTGCTCTGGCTTTCAGGCCAGGAATACAAGGCCGACGAGCGTGGCGAATACACGATTCCGTACAGCACCCGGCCAGGCGCGGAGAAGCTGATCATCCAGCGCGGCACGTTCGCCTGCCTGCACGAGTTCACACACATGCCCGAGTCGTACGAGCTCGGCGGCAGTTTTCTCGTGGCGCGCGAGTCGCTTCTCGAAGGCCAGATCGCCACGGTGGCGGTGCGGGCGGACCTGACGACGAACGGTTTCGCGGCCCGCATCGGACTCCTGAAGGAAGCCCGCCTGGCCGTGACGACGGTCGATCACGAAGGCGTGGCCGCGGCCAAGGAGTTCCCCGACATCAAGCTGACCACCGCCGATGAAACGCTCGTTCCCTTCAAGGTTCCCGAGAACCTGGCGCGCATCACCTTCACCCTCACGGGCAAGGTGGACAACCTCAGCCAGGGCAAAAAAACCGACCTTTCCCTCTCCCGGACGGTCGATCTCAATGGCATCCAGGCGACCGACAAGATCGAGAGCCTGTTCGTGCGGCATCTGGCCGACGGCTACGCGGCCGAACTGCTCGGCAAGACCGGCGAGCCGCTTCCCGAGCGCGCGCTGCAGGTCGAGATCAGGCATCGCCTTTTCAGACAATCCCTGCATCTGGTCATGCAGACCGACGCCGCCGGCCGAGTTCTGCTCGGCAACCTGCCGGAGATCGCCTGGGTGAAACTCACCAGCCCAGAAGGCTGCTCCCACACATTCACGCCCGTCACCGACTGGCACACCCTTCCGGGAACGATTCACGGGCTGGCCGGGGTTTCTCTGCTGGTGCCCGTCACAAGCCGTGACGACGTGAAGGTCGGCGAGCTGGTCTCGCTGTTCGAAACGCGCGGCGGTTCGTATGTCGCCGACTGCCTGGCGAGCGTGAAGCGGCAGGACGGCTTCCTCTCGATCGAAGGTCTCTCGGCGGGCGATTACGAGCTGTTCGTCAAGCCACTCGCGCGCGCCGTTACCCTCCGAATCACCGAGGGAAAGGCGGCAGGCACCTTCCTGCTTTCGGAGTCGCGGTATCTGCAGACCCGCTCGGTTCCGCCCGTTCAGATCGTCAGCGCGACGCATGACGACAAGGCGGGCGTCGTCCGCATCCAGTTGAAAAACGCCACCACGATGACCCGCGTGCACGTGCTGGCGACGCGCTACCTGCCCGAAACCGACCTGTTCGACGCGCTCGCCGCCCGCGGCGTTCCCGATCCGTTGCACATCAGGCTTTCCCAGCCTCTCTCGCGCTACCTGTCCGGCCGCACGATCGGGGACGAGTTGCGCTATGTGCTGGAGCGGAAATACGCGAAGATCTTCCCGGGCAACATGCTGCGGCGCCCCGGTCTGCTGCTCAATCCCTGGAGTCTCCGCAAGACGGACACGGTGACCGACGAGGCCGCGAAGGGGGAATCCTGGGGCGCGGTGCCAGAGCCAGAGCCCACCATCGGCGGGTTCGGCGGCGGCGTCAGCGGGCAGGCGGCCGCACAGGACCAGGAAGCGGCGTTTCCGATCATGGATTTCCTGCCCCGGCCGGCGCTTCCGCTGTTGAATCTGAAGCCGGACCAGAACGGGCTTGTGACCGTTGAGACAAAAGATCTCGAATCCCGGCGGCAGCTCCACATTGTTGCGATCGACCTTGCCGACGCGGCCTACCGCGAACTGGTGGTGGCCGACGCGGCGTGCGAGCATCGCGACCGACGCATGGCGCGCGCGCTCGATCCGAAGGGCCACTTCTCGGAGCAGAAGAACATCACCATCGCCTCGGCGGGGAAGACGTTCACGCTCGAAGAGGCTTCCAGCGCGAAGATGGAGGTATACGACACGCTCGAGTCGGTGTACACCCTGTTCACCGCGCTGAACCGCGATGCGGCCATGTCCGAGTTCAGTTTCATCCTGACCTGGCCGAGCAAGACGCGGGAGGAGAAGCAGACGCTGTATTCGAAGTATGCCTGTCACGAGCTGAGCTTCTTCCTGTTCAAAAAAGACCCGGAGTTCTTCAAGGAGGTCATCAAGCCGTATCTGGCCAACAAGAAGGACAAGACCTTCCTCGACCACTGGCTGCTCGACGACGACCTGCACGGGTATCTCGAGCCCTGGGCCTACGGCCGCCTGAATGTCGTCGAACGGATTCTTCTCGCCCGGAAGCTCAAGGATGAATGGGAAGCGACCCGGCGGCACGTTTCCGATCTCTTCGACCTGATTCCGCCGGATGCGGAGCGGTTCAACCAGCTCTTCGCCGCGGCGCTCAAGGGAAGCGCCCTCGACACCGACCGCGCGGGCGGGCTCAGGACCGGCATGCTGAAGGCTATGGCCCCGCCCCCGCCGCCGGCGCTGAAGACCGCGTTCGAGAAGTCGAAGAGGGACATGGCTCCGATGAAGCCCTCCGCCATGCCCGCCCCCTCGGCCCAGCGGATGATGGCTGCCGGAAAGAGCATGATCGCCAAGGACCAGGACATCGAAGCCGCGCCCTGCGAGCGCGAGGAGATGGCCGCCGACATGCCGATGGACGCCATGAGCCTCGCCGAATCCGACGAAGGGTTCGCGATCGAAGCGGATGACAAGCGGCGCGAGCAGGCCCGCCAGCTGTTCCGGCAGCTCGACAAGACCGAGGAGTGGGTCGAGAACAATTACTGGCACCTGCCCATCGAGCGTCACACGGCCGACCTGGTCACGGTCAACGGCTTTTGGTGCGACTTCGCGGCCTGCCCGGCCGACCGGCCGTTCCTGTCGACCCGGATGGCCGAAGCCACGCGCAACTTCACCGAGATGATGTTCGCCCTTTCCGTGCTCGATCTGCCGTTCACGTCGCCGACGCACGAGATGGCGGCCGAGCAGAATCGCGTGCATCTGAAGCCCGGCGCCGACGTCGTGATCTTCCACCAGGAGGTCAAGCCCGCCGAGCCGCCCGAGAAGGGGTCGGCAATTCTGATCGGGCAGAACTTCTTCGCGCGCAGCGACCGGTACCGCTACGAGAACAACGAGCGGTTCGACAAGTTCGTGACCGAGGAGTTCCAGACGTTCCGGGTGTACGGGTGCCAGGTGGTCCTGACGAACCCGACCTCGGCCCGCAAGAAGGTCGATCTGCTGCTCCAGATCCCGAACGGCGCGATTCCGGTGGAGAACGGCTTCTACACGAAGAGCCGCCATCTGCCGCTCGATCCGTTCTCGACGCAGACGATCGAGTATTTCTTCTACTTCCCGAAGCCCGGCAGTTTCGTGCATTTCCCGGTTCACGTGGCCGAGAACGGCCGGTATGTCGGCTCGGCCGAGCCGTTCACTTTCGCCGTGGTGGATGAACCGACCCGCATCGACACGACGTCCTGGGAATATATTTCCCAGAATAGTTCAGACGACGAGGTTCTCGCGTATCTGCAGAAGAACAACATCGACCGGCTCGACCTCGAGCAGATCGCTTTCCGCATGCGCGATGCCGGGTTCTTCAGGAAAGCGATCGCCCTTCTGCAGGCTCGGCACGTGTTCCACCAGACCCTCTGGTCGTATGGACTGAAGCACGACGACGTGCCGGCGATCCGCGAGTATCTGCGGTTCTCCCCGATCGCGCAGAACAGCGGAACCACGCTGGACAGCCCGCTGCTGAAGCTCGATCCCGTCGAGCGGTTCGCCTACCAGCACCGGGAGTACTGGCCTCTGGTGAACGCCCGGGTGTACCAACTCGGCAAGAAGCGCAAGATCCTCAACGAGCAGTTCTCACAGCAGTATCACGCCCTGCTGGCGGATCTGCGGTATCACCCGCGCCTGAGCGACGCCGACCTGATGGCGGTTGTGTACTACCTGCTGCTCCAGGACCGCGTGGAGGAGGCCATCCGTTTCTTCGACCGAGTGAAGGATCCGGCCGTTATGAATACCATTCAGTATACATACTTCCAGGCCTATCTCGCGTTCTCGAAGCAGGAGCCGGCGAAGGCGGTGGAGCTCGCGACGCCGCTGGAAAACCACCCGGTCGACCGCTGGCGGAATCTGTTCCGCGATGTTCTCGCCCAGGCGAAGGAGATCACGGGCGGAAAGACGGCCGTGATCGACCAGGAGGACCGCGACCAGCAGCAGGCCCGGCTGGCCGATACGGCGCCGACGTTCGATCTGAAGGTGGAGAACCGGGAGATCACGCTTCGCTACAAGAATCTTTCGTCGTGCAATCTCAACTTCTACCTGATGGATCTCGAACTGCTCTTCTCGCGGAACCCGTTCGTGCAGGACGTCACCGGTCAGTTCGCGATCATCCATCCGAACGCCACGATGGCGGTCGCCCTGCCGGCCGGGAAGGACGTGCTCACCATGCCGCTGCCCGCCGAATTCAAGGACCGCAACGTGATGATCGAGGCCACCGGCTCGGGCGTGACGCGCAGCCAGGCGTATTACCCCAACTCGCTCGGCATCCAGATGATGGAGAACTACGGCCAGGTGCGCATCACCGCCGCCGACTCCGGCGCGCCGCTTCCGAAGGTCTACGTCAAGGTATTCGCCCGCATGAAGGACGGCCAGACGGTGTTCTTCAAGGACGGCTACACCGATCTGCGCGGCCGGTTCGACTACGCCTCGCTGAGCACGAACCAGCTCGAGCAGGTCGACCGTTTCTCGATCCTGATCATGAGCGACACGCTCGGCTCGGTCGTTCGCGAGGCCGCGCCGCCGAAGATGTAACGGCCCATATCGCAGTTTCCGAATAACGGGGGAAGCCGCAAGGTTTCCCTCTTTTTTTGCCGATTCACTGCTGATACGCTGAGAGAGAGCGGAGAAACAGTGATGAGATAACGCGAATGTCGCTGATATTTACTCGTCGGCCGGGCTTTTGACCGTGACTCCGGGGCGATTCAATACGTGTGTATATATCATGGTCGTCGCCACGTCGGCGTGGCCCATCAATTCCTGGATGGTTCTGATGTCGTACCCGGCTTCGAGGAGATGCGTTGCAAAGGAGTGCCGGAGGGTATGAACGCTCACGCCGGAGGGAAGCCCGAGGGATCGCACTGCGCTCTTGACGGCATTCTGGAGGGTATTTTCATGGACGTGGTGCCGATGAATTGTGCCCGTCCGCGGATTCACGGAAAGCTTTTCGGAAGGGAAGACGAACTGCCATGCGAGTTCGCGCGCCGCGTGTGGATATTTGTTGAGAACGGCGTCTGGAAGGTGCGTCATGCCGTGGCCTTTTGCGAGGTCCTGTTCGTGCAACGATTTCACGGCATTGATCTGCGACTTCAACGCCGCTTCGTAAGCTCTGGGAAGAGGTACAACCCGGTCTTTCGAGCCTTTCCCTTCTCTGACAGTGATCTGCCCTTTCTCGAATACGATGTCTTTCACGCGGAGCCGAAGGCATTCCATCAACCTGAGTCCCGACCCATAGCATAACCCGGCCATTATTTTGCAGATGCCGTTCATCTTTCCGAGAAGGAGTTTGACCTCTGCCTTCTGGAGCACCATCGGGATTTTCATGGAAACCTTTGCGCGTTTGAACTGGAGCCGTTCTTCTGGTGGGCGATGCAGGACATGTTCGAAGAAAAACAGGATTGCATGAAGGCCCTGGTTCTGAGTGCTTGCAGACACGCGAAGCCTGTTGGCCAAGTCTTCGAGAAATTTTTCGAGATCGTGGGGTGAAGCATGCTGCCATTCTGTCGGGTGTATGAATTCGAGGAAGCGCCGTGTCCATTCGATATAAGATTTTTCGGTTCTGATGGAATAATGCAGAGTCGTGATCGCTTTTCGCATCAGATCGATCGGATCCGTTGTCCGCGGACGTAAGTCCCGAGGAGGCGATTCCCTTTGATCTAAATCGGCAGAATGCTGCGAGCCATTCCCTTTCGCTGACTTTTCTTGCGAATGTGCATCCTTGATACTATAATTTGTCTTGTCCCGTTGATGGAAAGAGTTCTTGTCGAGAGGGTTCGTCACGTGTTTCAAGACATGCGCGAAGAGGAGTTCGAGCGCCGCTCTCACCTGTTTGATTTGCCAGTCCTGGAGGGAATTCTTTTTTGAGACTGAGGAAATCCAGTTTTCGACTTCTCCGGAGGAAAGAGTGGCATTTCCTTGATGCTCCTCGAGAAACTTCTTCCCCCACTCTGACATATATGGCCAAGCTCGCTTATTGGCTACCTTTGTCTCCAAAACCTTATCAAACGCTTTCAGATACGCCTCAATCGTCATCCCCACCCCCTGTCCTGACCAATTAATTATCTCTCATCAGGATATATTTTATTATTACACAATACAATCATTTTCATTATTTTACAACCCATCCAATTTGCGTTGGGCAAATGCAAAGAAAGGATGAAAATGAAATTCCCTCGGAACCCAAATGATGTAGTTGAATGGGATGTCACAAATTGGTCAAAAGGGTTAAAACTCTGGGCAAAGCTAACTCAACTAGCCCCATCCAAGAAATTAGCTTTGGAAATTGGCAGTCGGAATGGCGGTTTATCGCTATGGTTGGGGATGAATGGTATGAACGTAATTTGTAGTGATTTGAATTCGCCAACAGTATCAGCTGCCAAATTACATGAAAGATATGGAATTAAGGAATTGGTTCAGTATGAAGCCATTGACGCCTTAAATATACCCTACTCTGAAAAGTTCGACCTTATCATTTTTAAATCTGTCCTTGGCGGAATAGGATCCAACAATAACCTGGAAAATCAGAAAAAGGCAATTGATCAATTTCATAAAGCACTTAAGAATGGCGGAGAATTGTGGTTTGCAGAAAATTTAGTTGCATCTCCAATTCACCAATTATTTAGAAAGAAGTTTGTTCCTTGGGGTAATCGATGGCGATATGTTTCGATTGAAGAAATGAAAATGTTCTTTTCACAATTCTCGGAGATAAGGTTTTCTACATTTGGATTCTTGGGTTCTTTTGGGAGGGCTCCTTTGCAAAGAAAACTGTTTGGGTTGATTGACAGTATTGTCTTTGACCATTTTCTCCCAGATAATTGGCATTACATAATTGCTGGAATTGCAAAAAAATAGAATGCCCAACATGCAGATCGAGCGGAAATTGGCAGCCGGGCGCGGGACTTGCTTGCGCAAGTCCCGCGCCCGGCTGCCAATTCCGCTCATCTGCGGCGTTAGGCTCTATAA